>RFHN01000015.1 GCA_003695835.1 Armatimonadota bacterium | reverse complement strand
GATCCTCTCTTTGGAAGAGACCGGTATCGGCGGCGTCTCCCACGCAACCGTTTCGATCGAGGCGCACGGCGCCTATTCGTTGCTCAAGCACGAGACGGGGATCCACCGCGTCCAACGTGTGCCCAAGACGGAGGCGTCGGGAAGGATTCACACGAGCGCGGCGTCCGTGGTCGTGTTGCCCGAGGCCGAGGACGTAGACATCGAGATCAAGCCGGATGACTTGGAGATCAGTACGTTTCGTGCCAGCGGAGCCGGCGGCCAGCACGTCAACAAAACGGAGTCCGCGGTACGCATCGTGCACAAGCCGACGGGGATCGTCGTTTCCTGCCAGGACGAGCGGAGTCAGATTCAGAATCGCGAGCGTGCGATGCGCATCTTGCGGACCAAGCTGTACGAGCGCGAGTTGGAGCGGTTGGCGGCGGAGCAGCAAAAGGTCCGCCGGAGCGGATTTGGGTCAGGAGACCGGAGCGAGAAGATCCGCACCTACAATTTTCCTCAGAGTCGAGTTACGGATCATCGCATCGGCTACACGTCCCACAACCTCTCCGCCATCCTTGACGGCGACCTGGAGGAGCTGCTTTCCGCGCTGGTTTCGCACGAGCAAGCCAGGCTGCTCGCCGAAGCGGACGGCGCCGCCTAAGGCTACTGTCCTCGGAGCAACTGGAGGACGCTCGCCGGCAGTTGGTTCGCCTGGGCGAGCACTGCCATGCCGGTTTGCTGGAGGATTTGGAGGCGGGTGTACTCCGTCATTTCCGATGCCATGTCGGCGTCTCGCACCTGAGACTCCGTGGCGGTGAGGTTTTCGCGGGCGACGCTCAAGCTCCGCACGTTGCTTTCGAGGAAGTCCTTCTGGAACGATCCGAGCTCGCCTCGAATCCGCGACAGCTGGTCAATCGCCGCGTCAATGATTCGGATTGCGTTCTCCGCGCCTTGCTTCGTGGTTACGTCCAACGTGGCGATACTCTCGCCAGGAACGACGCCGGTGCCCAGATCGCTGGCGAACACGGACGGGATCGAGAGTTGGACAGCTTGGTTGACGGACGGTCCGAACTGGATGTGCACGGCGCCTGCCTGGAGCTGGCCGACCTGCGTCGCGCCGCTCATGTTGAGGTTTCCGTTCTCCGTGAGCGTGATGCTGTTCCCCGAGCCATCCGTCAGGACAAGACCGCTCTCGCGGGGTCCGCGCCCGCCGGTGAACGTTACGGTCTCGACACCGGCGGTCGTCGTTACCGAGACGTTCGCGACTGCGTCGGTACCGGCAGCGCTCGCCGTCGGATTCGAGTTGAGGATGCCGTTGGGATCTACGAGGTTGACGCTGAACTGTGAGCCGTACGTCTGCTGCACCAATCGCACGCTGAAGGGGCCGCTGCCCACGATTTCTGCGGTTACTCCGGTCGTGGAGGCGACATCGTTGATCTTGGCGACGAGGCTCTGCAGGGTGTCGCTGCCGGAGCTGAGAATCGTAACGCCGTTGATGGTCAAAGAACCGGCGGGCACGATGTCGGTGACGTTGGTGTAGGTGACGTCGGTGTTGACGACAGCTCGCGTTGCTTGGGTCGTTACGTTGACGGTAATCGGTCCGCTGACGACGGAGTTCCCGTTGAAGACGCCGCCAAAGAACATGGAGCTGACGTAATCGGGTCGGGTAATGCTGGCGAGTGCGCCGGCGGTTCCGTCCAGCAGTTTCTTGTCGCCAAAAGCGGTGTGCTTTGCGATCCGGTCAATGCTCTGGATCGTGGAGCGAATCTGGGCCTGATTGGCGTTGAGGACGTTAATGTCCACGACGCCGGTGTTGGCGGAGTGCACCGCGAGCGCGCGCATGCTGCGCAGGAGGCCGTGGATTTCGTTGAGGGCGCCCTCGGCGGTTTTGGTCATGTTGATCGCGTCCTGCGAGTTGCGGACGGCTTGGTCAATGCCGAGGATCTGCGTACGCAGACTCTCGCTCACGACGAGACCTGCCGGATCGTCTGCGGCGGTGACGATGCGGAGGCCGGTGGAGAGGCGGCTAATGCTCTTCGTCAGCCCCTCGTTGGTGGCTGTCAGGTTGCGCAGCGCTTCCATGGCTGCCAGGTTCGTATTGATTCTAAGGCTCATTCCGTTGCTCCGTCCAAAAACCCGAGAGTGTTACCAGGTGTCATTGTCGGCAAAACATGGAATCTGTACAGAGCCGCCGCGCTTCAAAAGCTCACATTCGACTGGAAGGTTGGCCCTGCCCTGACAACATTGCGAGCCTGAGGTATCCTAAGGGCCGAGCGGCAATCGTGCCGCAGACGACTCTTACCAAGGAGGTAACGCAATGTCCGAAATTGCAACCCCGGAAGTCAAGCTTGTCGAAGCCGTACCCCTCGCGGAGAAAGTGTTCACGACGGAAAGCGTGGGAATCAGCCGCAAGACGCACGAAGAGCATTTCAAGCTGTATCAGGGATACGCGAACAAGACGAACGAGATCCGGAAGCGGTTGGCGGAACTGGACAAGGACCCGGCGAAAGCCAACCAAGTCTACAGCGAGATTCGCGCGCTGAAGGTGGACTACACGTTCGCCTACGGCGGATTCATCAATCACACCGTCTACTTCGACATCCTCGGAGGAAACGGCGAACCTTCGGGCGAAGTTCTGAAGATGATCGAGCGGGACTTCGGCTCGTTCAAAGCGTTCCAGCAGGACCTCAAGGCGAGCGGCATGGGTGGCCGCGGCTGGGTCTGGCTCGCGTATGACCACGAAGAGAAGACCCTGTTCAACTACATCGGCGACGCGCAGAACACGTATCCGATGTGGAACTGCACGCCAATCCTCGCGTTGGATGTGTACGAACACGCTTATTACTTGGACTTCGGCACGGCCCGAGCGCAGTACATTGACGCGTTCCTCAAGGTGATTGACTGGGACGCGGTCAATCGGCGGCTACAGGCGGTTCTGTAAGTTTGGGAGCGAGCAATCCCGGCAGGATTGCTCGCTCTCCAGCCGCGGAAGCTTCCACGATAGCGCGCCCGGGGCCTCACCGGAGCCGTATAATCGCCTATCCTATTTTTCTTCCGTCTCGTGGAACAAGATCGTCCGCGGGATCCGGGAGGGCGTCTCCCCGAGCGGTGCGAAAGCGAGTGCGAGGGCGGCGTCGCCCGTCCGATTGAACCACTCGACACGGATGCGGTGCGGTCCTCGAGCGAGCGCGACGGGAGCGGTAACTGTTTGAGCGACATGGAGGCCGTCGTTGTCCACCACGAGG
>RFHN01000207.1 GCA_003695835.1 Armatimonadota bacterium | reverse complement strand
TCTGAGAAGGCTCATAGAGCGAAGCGGCCGTTATTCGGCCAAGCGGCGTTCGCGGAAACCGGGCAGTCTGCGGCCCTTGTAGAAACCGTCGGGAGTGGCCGTGTGCGGCAAAACGAACGGCTCTCCGCCCTGCTGGCGGTTGAGCACGAGAGTCGGCATCTCCGTCTTGAAATTGCTTGCCCGTCGCTTGGCGCTCCTCGCGCGCGAGTGTTTGCGTTTTGGATTCGGCATTACTTCTTCTCCCTGTGTAGCGTGTGTTTCCGAAGGAACCGGTTGTACTTCATCAACTCCAGCCGTTCCTTCGTGTTCTGCTTGTTCTTGGTCGTTGTGTAGAACGACCGCCCATCCTCCGTGCAGACGAGACGAATGATCTCGCGATTTTCTCCTTTCTTCGCCATTACTTCTGCACCTCCTTCCCATACCGGCGCAAGAACTTCTCGACGCGACCGGCGCTGTCAACGAGTTTCTGCTTACCCGTGTAGAACGGGTGGCAGTTCGAACAGATGTCAACGTGCATCTCCGGCGTCGTGGAAAGGATCACGGTCACCGGCTTATCGGGCGTGCAGGCGCAGTACACCTTGCACGGCACATAGTTCGGGTGAATGCCAGGCTTCATAACGGTTGTCCTTCTCGAATGATGGGAGAGGATACCCCACCGGATTTGAATCGCGCAAGCGGTCCACGCGTACACCCCGTATTTTGAAGAGGTTGCGAGGTCCACTTGACAAATCGCGTGCCCGATACGGGTATAGTATCCCTACGCCTGCCGAGTCACGAGCGCTCCCGAATCCGTCTATAATAAGGGTGGAGCCTCGGTCGTTCAGGCTCGCCTATCCCACGGATTCCTGGCGGTTAGGCTTTCCATAGGTGACTTTATGCACTTCCGCAAACCCTCAGCATCGAGCGAGGAGACCCGTACGCGACGCAGATCCAAGCGAACCAGGGCTCCCAAGGAACGCGAACTGACGCAGCAAGAACTGGAGATGATTCCGGAAATCGGCTACGCCCACTTCGCGGAGATGACCGACGCGGAGCTTCTCAAGGCTGCGAAGAAGCTCAAGATTCCCGTGGACGGGCTCCGGCGGTCGCAAGTCGAGGAACTCTGCTTGATCGAAACGAACAAGGAGTTCGGCGCCGAGTACCGGTCCGGCGTTCTGGAGCTGATGTCCGATGGATGGGGCTTCCTCCGGAGTGAGACGTACCGCCCCTCGCAAGACGATATCTACGTCAGCCAGTCCCAGGTCCGCAAGTTCAAGCTTCGCCCGGGGGACGTCGTCTTTGGGCAGGTCCGCCCCCCGAAAGAGGGTGAAAAATACGCCGGGCTGCTGCGTGTGGAATCGGTCAACGGTTTCGCCGCCGAGTCCGACACGATCCAATACAGGCCGGAGTTCGACAAGCTCACGCCCATCTTCCCGGACGAGCGTCTCCGGATGGAGACCACGCCCGAGAACATCGCCGCACGCATCATTGATCTGATCTGCCCCATCGGGAAGGGGCAGCGAGGACTCATCGTTTCGCCGCCCAAAGCAGGGAAGACCAGCCTGCTGAAGACCATCGCCAAGAGCATCGAGACGAATCATCCGGAGTGCATCCTGATGGTCCTGCTGGTGGACGAGAGGCCGGAGGAGGTGACCGACATGCGGCGGTCCGTGCGAGGGCAGGTCATCAGCAGCACCTTCGACGAACCGCCCGAGAATCACATGCGTGTCTCCGAGCTTTGCTTGGAGCAGGCGCGCCGACTGGTGGAAGTGGGGAATGACGTCGTCGTCCTGCTTGATTCCATCACCCGCATGGCTCGCGCGAGCAACCTCACGGTGAATCCGAGCGGCCGAACCCTCTCCGGCGGGTTGGACCCGTCCGCAATGTATCGCCCCAGGAGGTTCTTCGGCTCCGCCAGAAACATCGAGGAAGGGGGTAGCCTAACCATCATCGCAACGGCTCTCATCGACACGGGCAGCAAAATGGACGACGCCATCTTTGAAGAGTTCAAGGGTACGGGCAACATGGAGCTCGTCCTCGACCGGGAGCTGGCCGAACGAAGGATCTGGCCGGCCATTGACGTGAAGAGAAGCTCGACTCGCGCCGAAGAGAAACTGTTCGATGCCGACGATTTGGAGGCCGTATACCAACTGCATCGCCTGCTCGCAAATCAGGAACTGAGCTACGAGGCGACGGAGTCCCTGATCAAGCTGTTGAAACGGACGAAGTCGAACGCGGAGTTCCTGGCGAGCGTCGTGCAGAAGACTCGGAGTGTGGCAACGTGAGCGAAAGACCTGACTTCTTCGAAGAAGACGACGACGACGATCTGGACATTCCACCTTCGTTCTTCCCGGACGAGATCGCGCACGGGTCAGGCGTGCCGGTCGCTGTGGTTGTGAAGGGCGTGCAGGGAGTCGAGTACACGACCCAAGACAACCGCTCGGTCGTGGAGCGTTGTGTCGTGCTGGAGGACCAAGAGGGGAGAACCCTTCGCCTGGTCATCGGCCCCTTCGAAAGCCTGTCCATCGGGTTTGCGTTGGAAGGAGCGAAGCCCGACCGGCCCCTCACTCATGACCTGATGAAGAACATCCTCGAACGGATGGGCGCCGAAGTGGATCGGGTCGTGATTGACGACCTCTGGAACAACACGTACTACGCCAAACTTTACATCACCCAAGGAGACAAGGAGTACGAGATCGACGCCCGCCCGAGCGACGCGATTGCTCTCGTGCTCCGGTTCCACCCGGATCGTCCACGGATCTACGTCCTGGAATCCGTGTTCGAAGCCGCAGGCGAACGGGAGGACGGAGAATTCTGAAGGGACGGCCTTCAGGTAGCATACGAAGCCCCCGACGGGGTACGATTGGAGACGTAAATGGCAACACGAATCTTGGTTTGTGACGACGAACGAAGCATCGTCCGGTTGATTCAGGTCAACTTGGAGCGTCAGGGCTGGGAAGTCATCACCGCCTATGACGGCAAGGAAGGGCTGGAGAAGATCCTTAAGGAGAAGCCGGACGTCGTGGTTCTCGATGTCATGATGCCGTACATGGACGGTTTCGAGGTGCTCAAGAACCTGCGCCGAGAGCCCGATACTCAGAATATCCCGGTCGTCATGCTCACGGCGAAAGCGCAGGACAAGGACGTTTTCGAAGGGTATCACTACGGTGCGGACGTGTACCTCACTAAGCCGTTCAACCCAATGGAGCTGGTGACGTTCATCAAGCGCATCCTCCAGTCCGGCGGGGACGACGGGTCGAAACGATACGAGATTTGAGTCTCTCTCCCGAACCGCCTCGCCTCGGCAAACGTAGGGAGAAGAGGGAACAACAAAACGGTATGGCAAAACTGACCGATTGGAAGAGCTTGGTCGCACTTGCGCTTGCCGCGAGTGGCGTCGCCTTTGCAGCCGTGGTCCTCGTACGGAAAATGCGGGAGGACGGAAAAGGCGTGGAAGGCATGATTGACGACGCCATTGACTTCTGCAAGGACAAGAGCGACGAGCTTCAAAAGCTGATCGAAGAAGCCGAGCCGGCGACATAACCTTCCGGCGTCCACCCGGCCGCCGCCAAACCATCCCTGGCGGGCGGGGCATGTCCCCGTTAGTTTGGGAGGATCACCCCCCCCTTGAAAACGACTTGACATCTTGGAGCCGGGAGGGTATACAAACATTAGAGAGGCGTGCTTGTGAGCATGCAACAACGTACATGTGCACGCAGTGGACAGTGGCTTGCTCGGTTGCTGCCGTGGTTCTTCTTGCAGTTGCATCAGAGCCGCCTCCGACCGGTGGTCGTCGTTTCGGAAGCGTTTACTCCGGAGTACGCCCAGGCGTTGCGAAGCGCCGACGGTATCGTGGCGATCGAAACGCGCGCAGGCGACGCAGTGGTGCCCGATCAAATGCTAAGGCACGCACCCCAGGTCGCCTTAGTTGACGCCCAAGGCAAGATCACCGCCGTCCCGAATTCCGATACGCCTCTCGAGTTGTTCCTGCGATTAGGAGGCAAACAGGAATGAAGCGAATCGAACGAATCCGTGCCCTCACCATGGTGGAAGCGCTCGTCATCCTCGCGATCATCGCGATGCTTACGGCGCTCGTCTATCCGGTTCTCGGAAACTTGAAGCGGAAGATGAAGGTCTTCACCTCGATGCGGCAACTTCGTGACATTCACGTCGGCGTTGAGTTGTACCGCAACGAGTACGGTGGGGTGGACGTGTTCCACTCCTACCGTTCATTCTACACGCTGGCGATCCCGCTACCGGAGGAGACGCTGCCGTTCAACCCTCACCTGCCGGGCATTGACCACCGTTCGAACACGTGGGTCAGCCCTTGCGGCAACCGGAATCCTCTCCTCGCCAATCGTGACCTAACCGTGTTCGCTGGCTTTCAT
>RFHN01000206.1 GCA_003695835.1 Armatimonadota bacterium | reverse complement strand
GTCAAACCCGAGGGCGGGATCGTGCTCAAAGAGATCCATCCAGACGTTACTGTGGAAGAGTTGAAGCCGATCACGGCACCCTTCGAAGTTGCGCCTGACCTCAAGACGATGGAACTGGCGTAACGACTTCTATCGAACCGCCAGCCCGATCGCTCTCCCCGTCGCACCCGTCGGCCTCGCCGCACCGGCAAGGTCGCAGAGGGTCGGCGCGATGTCCTCAGGCGTGCAAGGTTCCGTGGACCTGCCAGGCCGGAACCACGGGCCGATGAAGATCACCGGAACCCGCGAATCGTAACTCCAAGGCGAGCCGTGACCGGTGCCCCCCGGGTACGCGGACGGATAGAACCCGGGCGGAAGAATGTAGTACACGTCCGGGCTCCGCCCCTTGCGGTAGGAACGACGCAGTCTCTGCGTGAGCGGGCTGTCGTCCAGGTAGCCCTCCGCCACTTCCGGCATGTAGTAGGCGGCGATAACATCAGGATGCTGGAGCAAAGTGTCCCGGATGAAGCGCCCAACGGCCCGCGCATCCTGTTTTGCCTGGACGAGAGCACCCTGATTCAAGTACACCCCCGCTTCATCAAAGGAGGCAAGGAAGTCTTTGCGGCCGTACTTCTGTTGCAAAGCGTCCTCCACGAACTGCTGCACCGTTCGTGGCGATACGCGACGCATCGGAAAGCCGCGCGCCGCTTCGTCTTCAGGCACGTTGCACACGCCATGGTCCGAGGTGAAGGCGAGGGCAACCGAGGACAGTCCGCCGCGTACCTCGCGATCGAGGAACACGAGGAAGTCGCGAATGGCCTCGTCGGTCCGGACGCACATCTCGAGCATCTCCGGAGAGTCCGGCCCAAACGCATGGCCCAGATAGTCATTGGCGCTCAGGCTGATCGTGACAACGTCGGGGATGTCGTCGTAGCCCATACCGTAAGCCAGGATCCCCGCCTTCGCAAGCTCCAACGTCAGCTGGTTGGCATAGGGAGTCATCCTCCAGTCCGAATAGGAACGAACCGTGTGCGGGAATGTCGTTCCAAACGATTCGCCGGCTCCGGGCGCGACGGTGGGTCGCGTCCGAACGTACGCGGCCTCCGGAAGAGACTGCTCCCAGGTACGCACATCGCGAATCATCGCGGGCACCCTTTCGTTGAACCCGGCCACCCAATCCGGAAGGCGCCCATCCTTGGCGTAGTAGGTGCTCGTCGTCCAGGCAAGGCGGCTGCTGTTGAACCAAAACACCATGTCCGCCGAACGGCCTGCCATCAAGATGGCCGCACGGTCCTTGAGAGCGACGGACAGGCTGTAGGACTTCCCTCCCGTCGCACGCTCCACCTCATCCGTGAGAGTGGAAACCAGGAGGTTCCGAGGCGAGGCGGACGCAGCACCGGTCAACACATCCTTGGCGTCGGGATCGTCCACGCAATAGACGCTCTTGCCATCCGCCCACCAGGAGTTCGCGACGATCCCGTGGATGCCGGGAGGAGCGCCGGTTCCGATCGTCGCATGGCCGGGGCCCGTCTCCGTCGGCACGTGGTTGTACTCGGCGTTGACAAACCACGCCCCATACTCCATCAAGTACCGAAATCCTCCAGTCTCGTCGCCGGTCGGAATGTAGAGATCCTGGAACCGAGTGAGATAGTCGGTTCGAAATTGGTCAATCGCAAGGATGACGACCAGCCTCGGGGGCGGGGCCAGCAAGGTGGTGGCAACGACCAGCGCGACGCTCAGCATAGGCGGATTTCTACCCGAACCCCCGCTAAAAAGGGCGAGGCCCCGGCTCGCGACGGGAGGGACGCCGGGGCCTCTCTGGGAGGAGAGGGGCATGGAGGGGAAGTTGTCGCCTCGATCTTCCTCTTATCCTTTTTAACGCCTAACCTCCCTGTTTGGTTCCACAGGGGAGACCAGCCGCGAGTAGAGATCTTCGTAGAGGTCCACAACGCGGTCCCAACTGTACCGTTGCTCAACCAGATTCCGCGCCGCCCTCCCCATGGCGCGCACGCGGTCACGGTCTGCCGCAAGGGCGAGGATGGTATCGGCGAAGGCTCGCGGATCCTTGGCCAGAATCCGCCCAGCCCCTGCTGGCTCGAGCTCCCGAAAGTGCGCGCCCGGTGTCGTGAGCACGCCACAGCCGTGCGCCAAAGCCTCGAGGATCGCGATCGAGAAACCCTCGCTCTCTGTCGCGAGCAAGAAGAGGTGCGAGTCTTGGAGAAGTCGCTCCTTCTTCTCTCCCGCCACCGTGCCCAGGAACTGGACGTTCGCGCCGCATTCGGCAGCCCTCTTCCTAAGGTCGCCCTCGATCCCCGCCTCGTCCGGCCCCGCCACCAGGAACCGGATCGTCGGATCCTCGCGAGCTACGATCCCAGCGGCCTCAACCAGCACATCTACCCCTTTGAGAGGGTGCAAGCGGCTGAGAAAGAGACACGTGAGCGGCCCGTCGCCTTTCTCCACGGCTGGCGGAAGGTCTACGCCGTTGGGGATGACCTCAATCGGATTCCTCAATCCCAGACGCCGATACGACTGGGCTTCGTACTCTGTCAATGCCACCAGTGTCGAGGCCGTGGCACAGGCGCGCTTCTCCCACAGCGTCAGCGCCAACCACTTGCGGAACGGACGGTGCCGCAGTCGTACCGGGTCGAAGACTCCGTGCGCTTGGTAAACGTAAGGCGTGCCCGTTTTTCTGCAGTACGCGGCGGCGTGGCGATTCGCATAGAGAAAGCCGAGATGGGAGTGAACCACATCAAACCCCGCCTCGGCATCCTCCAGCCAGCGCCGAAACTCGGGAACTGCATACTCGATGTTGCTACGACGAAATGCAGGATGAGGGATGCGCCGGTAGGGAGGGTCTACGATGGGGAAGTAGCGAACACGAACGCCCTCCATCTCGTGCCATCGGCTCGTGTCAACCTCCAATCGCTCGGTGAGATTGGAGTCCGTTGCCGCCACCCAAACTTCGTGTCCCCGACGGGCTAATTCCTCGGCGATGGCTACCAATACCGGCACGGGGCCGCCAAGTTTCCATGCCGGCTTGTAGCCGATCGAGGTGAACAGAATCCGCACGGTCGGGTAAGTATAGGCGCTCGCGCGGACGGAGGAGTCTTGAAAGTCCAACGAATCGCAGTCTTGACGCTTTACTACCCCCCGGAGATGTTCGGTAACGCGCCGTTGGTGCGATCCGCCGTTGAAGCGTTAGCTCAAACTGGGCTGGAGACCCACGTCGTGACGGCCGAGCCTCACCACCGCGTAGATCCGAACTCGCGCGAGCAAGCAACGAAAGGCATTCGGGTTGATCGCGTCACGGCTCTCGAACCGGTCCATGGAACGCTCTCTCAGCTCAAGAATTGGTACCGATTCGCGAGAGCAGCCGCAAAGTGGCTGGAGTCGCAAGAACCGATGCCTGTGATTAGCATCACTCCGCCGTTCTTCTTCCCGAAAGTGCTGCAGAGGTCGGTCCGAGCGCGGGGGCACTTTCTGATTCACTGGCTGCAGGACATGTATCCCGCCGCCATCGAGATCGGACACAACAGTCCGCGCCCTGTCTCTCTCGGCGTTCATTGGATCGTGAAGCGCTCCCTCGCCGTGCCCAACAAAGTCATCGCCGTTACCGAAGACTGGCTCCCGGAACTTGCGAACGGGTTCAGCGTCCCGAGCTGCAAGCTTCAGGTTTGTGAGAACTGGTGCGGCGCGATCCTCGACGGAATCGCCGATCCCGGGGCGCAGCGCCCTCCCCGCCTTCTCTTCGCAGGAAACATCGGGCGGATGGCCGATCTCGACACCGTGCTCCGGGCGCTCAGCCACCTTGTTGACGAAGCGTGGACCCTCGAGGTGTGCGGTACCGGCGCGTGCCTGGAGCAAGTTCGGGAACTCGCGAAGCCCTTGGGCGACCGCGTGCGCTTTCATGGCGCCGTCCCTGAGAGCGAACTGGCTAAGCATTACGCCTCCGCCTCCCTCGGCATCGTGCCTCTGAGAAAAGGGGCGAGTCGCGCATCGGTACCTTCGAAGACCTACTCCTACTTTGCTTGCGGCCTGCCCGTGCTCTGCCTCGTGGACTCCGGAAGCCACTTCGACAGGCTCATCCGCCGCGAGCCGGTGGGATGGGTTGCGCAAGCCGGCGACGTCGCGAGTACGAGCGACGCCCTGCGAAAGGCGCTAAGCACACCGCCGGAGACGCTCCGCGCAATGGGAGCCAAAGCGCGCGCCCTCTACGAATACCGCTACTCACCTGAGGCGGGGAGCGCTCGGTTCGTCCGCACCTTGCGCGAGATCCTTAGCGAAGCAGGTTTCGAATGCCCAGAAGCCCCAGCGCAAGGTTGACGATCGCCTGAACCTCGATCCGATTGGTCTCCCCGACCATCACGACGTCCCCCGGCTGAATCGGCGGGTTGAACTCCTCCTTGCCTCGATTCAAGTACTGAGAGAAGTCGACCGGGATCCGTTCGACTTCGCCGTTCGGCTGCACGCGCAAGATCGAAACTCGCGTTGCCGGTCCCCGTTTCGTAAGCCCACCGGCAAGTGCGATGGCATCCGAAACGTGCGGGTCCATGTTGTCCTCGATCACGTGCAAACCAGGCCGGTTCACCTCACCAAGGACGGCGATCCGACGAGTGTTCGGGCGTACGTAGACGATGTCCCCTTCGCGAAGAGGGAACCGCTTGTCTTCCGGCTTCGGCGACGTGGCCGAAAGGTCGAGAGCGACGACCTCGTCGCCGCGCAGAACCTCTACGATGCTCAGCGTCGCCGTGCTGGTTGCTCCGGACGCAGCCGCGATCGCCTGGAGGGCCGTGCTCGATGGCGGAAGGTCGTACTGCCCCGGTCGCGCAACAGCGCCGAACACCCAGACTCGCTGCGTCGGCTCAGCGGCAATCGAAATGTAGTCGCCGTCCTGGAGCGGCAAGTCCCTGTAGTCCCCCGCGCGAACGTCCCGAAGGTTCCTCAGGAAGACCTGCTGACCATTCCGCAGGATCGAGACCTGTACCCGTTCTTCTGCGTAAAGATCGCTTGCCGACACCTGGGGTAGACCCACGGTGGCGACCAGCTGGCGCAGGGTCGTGCCCTCTTCGACCGTTACCTCGCCGGGCGCTCTCGTCAAACCCGAAGCCCAAACCCGAATCTGTCGCTTCGTCTGGATGCTGATCACATCCCCGGCCTCGATCTTCAAGTCGCCGGCGGGATTGTCCGTAGCCTGCACGTCGAAGAGGTCGAACTCGATGCTGGGCTTGCCGTTCCGAAAGACCACAGCGCGGAGCAGCTCCGGACGCCTCGTCGTTTCCCCGCCGAGGGAAAGCGCTTGGCGCAACGTCGTGCCGGGAACCAACTCGTACTGCCCGCCGCGCGTAACCTCGCCGATGATGGAGAACGTTTCCTTTCGAATCGCTTCCAACACCACAAACCCCTCGGCCAACTTGAAACGCCTACGCAACTTGGCCGTCAGTTCTGCCTCGACCTCGCTGACCGTTCTCCCCGCCGCCTGCACCGCTCCAGCGTAAGGCAGCGTCAGCATTCCGCCAGGCGGGACCTCGACTCGCAACTCGAGGGTGTCCGGCGTTGCGCCAACAGCCCCGACGCGAAGTGCGTACCGGATTCGCAGAATGTCCCCTTCCTTCAGTTGGTAGTCGGGCGCACCCACTCGCTGGGCAATCCCGAACGCAACCAAGAGCGACAAAAACGCGAGCCATGCAATCCGTTTCATTTTTCTACTCTCTCCATTCCAGACACTCGAACGGCGAAAACCGCTTCAGGTAATCTCGCCGCCATGGCGTTCCGCCCCGCCCGCGCCCTCGTTACTGGAGGCGCAGGCTTCATCGGTTCCCACTTAGCCGAAGCCCTTCTAGAGCGGGAGGTCGAGGTTACCGTCCTCGATAACCTCTCCACCGGCCAGCGGTCGAACGTGCCCGAATCCGCGCGATTCATCGAAGCCTCTATTCTGGACGAATCCTCCGTCGAAGAAGCCCTTCGGGATTGCGAAGCCGTCTTCCACTTGGCCGCCCAAGTCAGCGTCCCCGAGTCCATGGAGCGACCCGTGCAAAGCATCACAACGAACGCGACCGGCACGCTCTTGCTGCTGGAACGCGCTCGCCGCGCAGGGGTGAAGCGATTCATCTACTCTTCCTCGAGCGCAGTCTACGGGGAGTCTCCCGCTTCGCCGAAGAGAGAAGACCTCGCACCGGAACCCATCTCCCCCTACGGCGTCGGGAAACTCGCAGGCGAGGAATACGTCTCCGCCTATGCGCGATGCTATGGCATGCAAACCGCTTCGCTCCGCTACTTCAACGTCTTTGGGCCCCGTCAGCGGCACGACTCGCCCTACGCGGCCGTCATCCCGATCTTCCTCTCCCAGATGAGGGAGGGTAAGCCTTTGACGGTCTACGGAGACGGGGAGCAGACGCGCGACTTCACATTCGTCGCAGACATCGTGCAAGCCAACCTCAAGGCCATGGAGAGCGAGCGGCTCGACGGCAAGGCTTTCAACATCGCTTGTGGACGATCCATTTCTTTGAATGATCTGATACGGACGCTCGCCGCCGTCTTCGGGCAGGAACCCGAAGTACGGTATCTCCCGCCGCGGCCGGGAGACATCAAACATTCGTCGGCCGACATTCGGAAAGCCCAAGAACGACTGGGCTACAGCCCTCAGTTCACGCTGGAGGAGGGCCTACGACGTACGATCGAGCCCATAGAGTCGCAATGAATCTCGGATGGCTCGCTCGATGGAAAGGTCCAAGAGGGGCGTAGCCGGCCGACACGCCTGGGTCGCTTGGATGGCGTCCACCCACTCTTCGACGGACAACGGTTTTTGAGTCGCGTCCTGGAACATCCCGCTTACGTCCACTTGGTCCGACACGAGGAATGGCAACCCCAACGCAGCCGCCTCGATGAGCACTCGGGGAGCACCCTCGGACTGGGACGGCAGCAGAAGCAGGTGCGCCGAACGCATCCACTCCGCGACGTTCTCCACCGCGCCGTGCACCGAGACATGCCCGCCAAGCCCTCTTTGCTCGATCTCCCCCTCGACTCGAGGTCGAAGCGGTCCGTCCCCCAGTAGGTCCAGCCGGAAGTCGAAACCACGCCGAACCAACATTTGGGCGACATCCAAGGCGAAGAGGTGGTTCTTGACCGGGTCGAACCGAGCCGCCATCAAGAGTCTCCACGGAGGCCCGGGTTCGGGGCGCCCACCCGTAGCCTGCCAAGCCTGCATCGGGATCCCGGGGGGTATCAGTGCCCATTCGCGACCAGAACGCCCAGCGAGGCGCCGGCCTGTCGCTTCGGAGACGGCAGCCAGCGCATCCGCGTACCGCAGGGTCCAACGATGCGCCAACAGCTCATAGGCGCGGTAGCGAAACGGAAACCGCACCAGCGTGTGCTCGTGCGCAATCAGCTTGGCTCGATGGCCGGAACGGCGGATCCATCGGAACGGCTCGCCGGATAGAACGCCCAGATGGCTGTGAACCACATCTACGCCGGAAGCCGCCATGCGCAACGCCTTTTCTGCGTCCGAACGCTGGCGCAGGTGACAAACGAATGTCTCCGCCCCCTCTTGTTCGAACGCCTCCCGGAGTGGGCCGGGCGAGCGGTCGAGTACCGCCAGAACGCGAGATTCCACGCCTTGACCCTTCGCTGCAGCCACGAAGTCGAGGACGAACCGCTCCACGCCGCCGTGATGAAACGCGCCAATGACGTGAAGAACTCTCACGGCTCTACAACCGGAAAGCCGTCCCGATCACTGCGTTGCGATCGCGCAGCATCCCGATGAGCAAGTGCCAATGGCCGTCCATTTCAATCCCAATCCCATAGTTGAATCCAAAGCCGTCGTGCTCCACGAAGAGCGTGGCGCCTGTCAGCGCCTCCCAAGATATGGCGCCGAATCCGCGCTTGTATCGCAGAGTTCCCCAGCCCGCTGAAAGATACGCCGGCCCGAATCTTGTCGTGACAACTGCATACAGCGTCCGCGTGTCCTCGTTGCCGAAGGCAGCCCCGCTCCCCCCGACATCCAACGTGCCCACGGACGCCTTCCAATCGTCTCGATCCAGAACTTGAACGTGCACGGTTCCGACGTTCTCGCCCACAGCGCTGAGCCATCGGCCGCCGATCGAAAAACGGACGCCCTTGTACTCAAGACCAACAAGACCCCACGCATCGCCGTTGACGTCGTTGTCGCCATGCTCGCCGGTAATCATGCGGAAGTTGCGATCCTTGCTCAACGAGGCGACGCCAAAGAGGAACTCCCTCGGCGCAAGAACGATTCCAACGGGAGTGCTGAGGGTCAAGGCTCCGCCCGAAGAAGGGTTCCCCTCCCAATCAAGAGAGAAGAAGCTTCCCGGGACGGCAAGCGCGCCTCGAAAGTGCGGGTAATCCGAAGGTCGCGGGAAGATGGCCTGCCCGAGAGCGCAGCCAGCCAGCAGTCCGCTCGCTACGACGACGCTGACGCGTAATCCGGCGCGCACCCTTCCTTCCACTTGATGCTGCATCCCAGGCTCGGCTTTTGGTCAACCGGCGGACTCTCATCGAGCAACACCGCGTCAAGCGCTTTTCGAAGGTCGGCGCCCGTGACCGGAAGGCCGTTGTTGGGTCGGCTATCGTCCAGCTGGCCCCGATACACCAGCCTGTGTTCCTTGTCGAACAGGAAGAAGTCGGGCGTACACGCAGCTCGGTAGGCCCGCGCCACCGATTGGTCGGCATCGTGCAGATACGGGAAGGTCCAGCGCCACTCTTCAGCCTTCTTCGCCATCTCTTCCGGCGCGTCCGCTGGATAATTCTCCGCGTCGTTCGAACAGATGCCCACGATCGCAACCCCCCGAGGGGCGTATTCCTCGGCGATCCGACGAAGCTCGTCCTTCACGTGAATCACAAACGGGCAGTGGTTGCAGAGGAACATCACGAGAAGCGGCTTGCCCTCGAAGTCCTCTCGTCGGTACCGCCCACCTCGCGGATCGGGCAGGTCGAAGTCCGGCGCTTTCGTCCCCAACGGCAGCATCGTAGAAGAGGCTGGAGGCATGCCGTTATCCTACCCTCAATCGAGGATCGAGCGAAGACTGCCTCCAGCCCCCTGACTTAGAAATACACGTTCCAAACAACGCGGTCCACGCGCGCCTGCCAGAACGCCAAGGGAATCTGATTGTCGTACCAACCGACGCGCGCCCGGACGAGCCGGGTCCCCGGCTGAATGAATCGAGCCGTGTTCGAGGTGACGCTCACCTGGACGGTGGAATCAGAGGGCGTCGCCACTCGTCGCGACACCTCTTCCCAGCGCTCCGTATCGTAGTTCCACATCTCGATCACTTGGATCGCGGGAGCCGTCGCGGCAGCTTCCACGATCAGGTCGAGGCGCGGGGGATTCCGGAACGGCGAAAGCGTATCCACGGTCATCTCCGCAAACGGCCGAGCCGCTTCCGTAGGACGGCGAGCCTCGATGACCACGTACCGGTTGTCACTGCTGATCAGGTCCGACAGCCCACCGCTGGTTCTCACGCCGCCCGTAACCTGAAAGCCGATCGGCTCCGTAAGGTTCCCGGTATCGCTGAAACTGACCTCGACGACCATGCGACCGTTCTCGACTCCCACGACCCTCACCCCAAGGCCCGTGTAGTTGTCCAGCCAGGTCTGGCCGGTCCGCAGGACGGCATCGAGGAAGTCGTTGTCCTGGTAGGAAAAGTCAATCAGATAGGTCTTCGTGCTTCCGTTGTTCCAATGAAAGTGCCCGAGCACGCCGTTGTAGTTCGCGCCGTTCCGCCAGTTGATGCCTTGGTCGTATCCGATCGGTTGGCGCCACTCGAGGTACAGGTACTCGTCGCGGTTCGTGTTGGGCGCATGGCCGCGGAAGAGAGCAAGCACCTTCGGTTCCGGGCTATTGAGCAAGTACGGCGACAGGCTGTACGTGCCGGCGCGGCGCACGTCCACGACGTGTTCCGGGTCCCACCAGTTCAACGTGATCTTGTGTCGGCCGTTGTAGCACCCCAGGTTCCAGTTCCCAAGAGTATCGAGCCGGTCCCCGTATTCGCTCGTCGTGCCGTCAGCGCCGTTGTTGTCGAATTGGCCCAACGCCTCCCCATTGAACGCAATCGAGGAAGCGTGGTGTTGCCCGAGGTTGTGCCCGCCTTCGTGCGTCGTGATCATGATGGCGGTGTTCGTATTCGTGTTGTAGTACTCCGAGCGACACCACGAGGTGCTGGTCGTCCACGGGCCGTCGTCGGTTTGGAAGGTCTGCATGCCGAGCGTTCCCAGTCCGCCCCAGCTGCATCCGCCGCCCGTCGGCACCAGGATGAAGAGGCGATTGTATTGAGGGAAGTAGACGTCCGGATCTGCCATCTGGATTGCGAGCCGGCGCCACTCGCTCGGGTCACAGCCCCGGTTGATGGGCAGGGTGTACCAACCGTACACGTCGCCCGTGATCCACATCTTTCCGAACGAAGCTTCGCGCCACCACTTGTCAGCCGAGTTGTTCGGATCGAACATGCGCTGGCGGACTCCCTCCACCGTCGCGTTCTGCGTGGTATCGTCCTGGAAGTTCACCAGAAGAACGCAGACTCGCTGCTCGCCCGTCGTCGGGTTTCCGCCGGCCATTCGAGGATCCTCACTCACGACCCAAGACACTTCAAACCGGTCTCGCGTCTTCCATCGTCCCGCGACCGTCACCGTAGACCCGAGCGACGGCTTTCTCGCCCACGGGAGGAAGTCGAGCCGAATCTCGCGGTTATCCTCCAGAAGCAGCGTGTCGTACTCCTCCCAAAAGCCCGTCTCCGGTGTGCACGCGACCAGGGTCATGAACTGACCGCGCACCTGGTCTGCGCCTCCCAAAGCCTGGGCGAACGCGGTACCGGCAGCCGCCCAGAAAAGCGCAACCAGACAGGTGAAACCGATCAACCAACGTACCTTCACAGCCTGCATCGCATTCATGTTAACCGCGATGACGCGGCAAAAGGCGGAAATCGTTCGCAAAACTCGCCCTTTTGAGGGCAGAGCGCGCCGAGTTGCACGCCCGATGCCCTGCGTGGAACAATGCCCGCCGTGGAGATCGTTCGAACGATAGATGAGGTCCGCGATGCCATCGGTGGCGCGTCGCCGGTCTTCTTGGTTCCCACAATGGGCTACTTCCACGAAGGGCACCTCAGTCTGATTCGAACCGCCGCCGAAGACAAAGTCTCCGAGCCCGAAGGGTTGGTGGCCGTTAGCCTTTTCGTCAACCCGACTCAGTTCAACGATCCCAAGGATCTCGAGGCCTACCCGCGCGACGAGGAACGAGACGCCGCGCTCGCCCGGGAGGCCGGGTGCGATCTGCTTTTCCTGCCCACCGCCCGAGAGATGTATCCACCGGATGAGGGTGGAACCCGAGTCATGCCGCCGCGCGTGGCCAGGAAGTGGGAGGGAGAGCATCGCCCGGGACACTTCGTTGGCGTCGCCACGGTCGTTCTGAAGCTGTTTCACATCTTCTTCCCAGACGTCGCGTACTTCGGCGAAAAGGACTGGCAGCAGTGTCGCGTAATCGCCGAAATGGTTCGCGACCTGAATCTGCCCGTCTGGTTGAAGCTCTGCCCGACCGTGAGGGAGCCGGACGGCCTTGCGATGTCCTCTCGAAACACGCGGCTGTCCAAGGAAGCTCGAGCCAGAGCCGTCGAGCTGTACCGCGCCCTTCTCGCCGTTGCCGACGCCGCCGCGCGGGGCGAAGACTTTCAGAAAGAATGCGAAAGAGCCAAGGAACGCCTCTTCGCCGCAGGCTTCGAAAGCGTTGATTACATCGCCGTCGTGGATGGCGAAACTCTCGAACCGGCATCGGCGCCTGGCCCCGGCCTGCGCGCGATCGGAGCCGCTACCATCGAGGGCGTTCGCCTGATTGACAACGTCTCCGTAGACTAATCTTCCGCGGGCGGGTCCGCCAGGCGCAAACCGATCTCCTCCCACTGCTCCGGCGAGATCGTGTTTGGCGTGTCCATCATCGGGTCGTACCCACCTCCCACCTTCGGGAACGCAATCACCTCGCGGATGTTCTCCTCGCCGAGCAGCAGCATCACGAGACGGTCAATCCCCGGCGCGATGCCGCCATGCGGGGGCGCCCCGAACGTAAACGCATCCAACATGTGGCCGAACCGACTCCGCTGGGTCTCTTCATCCACGCCAAGAAGAGAGAACACGCGTTGCTGGATGTCGGCGCGATGGATACGGATCGAGCCGCTCGCCCACTCGACGCCGTTGCAAACGATATCGTAGCAATCCGCGCGCACGCGTCCTGGGTCCGACTCCAGGAACTCGAGGTCCTCCTCTTTGGGCCCCGTAAACGGGTGATGCGAAGCGTCCCACCGCTGTTCGTCTTCATTCC
>RFHN01000205.1 GCA_003695835.1 Armatimonadota bacterium | reverse complement strand
GGGCACGGATTGGCTACATCTCCATAGACGCCCACCGGGCTGGGTAGCGCCATATTGTCGCAGTGCAACGCGGTTTGGACGGCCTCTGCATCCGCGAAGTAGACCTGCCCAATCGGAACGGCGCCGATCGGCTCTTCCGGTTCCCGCCTGAGGACGGCGGCGCGAAAGGTACGGATCTCCGGCCGCTTGGTGGTCGCTCGCGCGGCAGGGTTTCGCTGGGATCCCAGGTAGTCGCTCAGCGCGTTCGGCGCGTCGTTGTAGGCGTGCGCTTCGACGACCGTTCCATAGACCGTAACGTCCTCGTCCGGGCTGAGGACCTTGACGATCGTCCCGATTCCGATGGGCGCGCCCTTCTCAGCCCAGAAGTTGAACTCGTACGCGCTCGTCGGGTCAGTTTCCGTTCCGTAGACACATCCGATCGGTCCGTTTTCCATCATCGTCGGTTTCCTCGTTTCGTCAGCCAATCAACGCCTGCAGATCCCATCTGCTTCGAAGGCGAGAGCGAAGGTATTGCTCAATGTAACGAACTGGATATAGCAAACGATCATACCTGCTGTCGGGAAGCGACAGCGGTGCGCGCTCGGCGAGAACCCAAGCGGTGATCTCGTCCACGCGCGCAAGCGCCATGTCCAAATCGTTCATCTCCAAACGGATCAGCCCGAACCAGGGAGGCCCGTCCGGCGATTCGTGCAGGCGCAGATACCACGAGTAGGTCTTGCGCGCGCCCTCCTCTTCCCGTGTGGCACAGAAGACCGGAGTCCGGTGACCTTCAGGCAGGTTGAGCACCCAACTTCGATAAAGCTCATCCTTGAAATACGGCAAGAGGTGGGATTTGACCAAGCCCACGACGTACTTGGTGGGTGCGGTCTTCGGTTCCGGGCATCGTCCATCCGCGAGGATCCAGCATTTCTCGGACGCCCGCGGCGAGGCCTCGTGGAGAACGGTACATTCCAAGTCGCCACGCACCGCCTGCACATGCTTTTGAAGCGCGATGCCCCAATCCTGTTCGCCCTGTCGCAGCGCTACGGGCAGAGGCCGGATGCCTGCACCTTTGCAGAAGGCGTGGAGCCGCTGCTCGGTGTCAGCATCCACACTGTTCGGATAGAGCAGCGTAACTTGCCTTTCCTCGGCAACCACTTCGCGCATCTCGCCCTCCTCGTCTCGTAGAACCGCTGCCGCCGCAACCTGGGCCAGGCGAAGCGGCAACCCAAGATACCAAGCCGCGGTGGCGGAGTTCTCGACACCGTCCACAAAGATGCCGAACGAAGATTTCGGCGCCGGGTGGCAAGAAATCGAATCTCCCACGCCTCGTCCCGACTCGACGATCTCCGCATCTCTTTCCGGTGTGCTCTGCCCTTGGTCGATGCGCGGCTCCTCTTCCAAGAAGGCAAGCCGATTTGCACGACTCTCAGGGCCGAGGCACTCGAGAAGCGACGAGAACGCGCTTTGCATTGTGCTGAGTCTATCCATTCCAATACTTAAGACGAACGAGCGGGGTCTTCCCGAGGGGTGACCTGTTTCTGTTTGGTCAGTTCGTAGGGTTCTTGAAAATGAGAAGCCGCTGGCGAACTCGTCAGCGGCTTCTTCGGTTCTCAGAACCAGTCGTCCGTTTACTGGAACGTCACCGTCCAGATTGCCCAATCGTAGTAGCCATCCCAAGACGGGAAGGTTACGCCACGGTCGTGGTATCCGATTCGGGCCTTCATCTGGCGCGTTCCGGACTGCACGAAGCGGCCGGGGTTCGAGGAAATGGTGACGATCACAGTCTGGTCCGACATTGGGCCGTCCCGCTCATCCACCATCTCCCAGCTGCTGGTCTGGTAGTTGAAGAGCTCGATCCTCTGTCGCGTGGGCGTGCCGGAGGTACGCCCGTCATACTTGAACTGGATCTGCGTAATCGTTCCCGACGGTGCGGTACCGACGATCTCGATCTCCACCGAAGCGGCAGCGACCTCGATCTGGTGCCGCGCCTGTACCTGGATCGCCGATCCGTCGTTGCTATGCAGGCGGCCGACACTCCCGGCGATCAAGGCTCCGCGTGTGACCGTGAATGACGACGGCAGCACGTCTTGCGTAGACTGGCCTTGGAGGCTGCGAAGAACGTTGATCCGACCCTTCGCGACCCACTGACCGCCCTGAACCGGATCCGTGTTGTTTTCGATCCTTTGGCGGACCGTAGCCGCAGGCGTGCTCGCGCCGAAGCGACTGAAGATCAGCGCTGCCTGACCGGCAACATGCGGACACGCCTGGGAAGTGCCCGAAACGTAGTACCA
The DNA here is from genome assembly GCA_003695835.1 of Armatimonadota bacterium. Lineage (GTDB taxonomy): Bacteria > Armatimonadota > Fimbriimonadia > Fimbriimonadales > ATM1 > J051. The sequence continues at coordinate 4,886 of RFHN01000205.1, read as the reverse complement.
GTTGCCGTCGTTCCACGGGCCTGCGATGTTGACGCCGGGAGCGGCGACGTCCACCCAGCTGGAGCCGTACTGGCTGAAGCTCGCCCGCCTGTCGTTTTGGTCGGACGCGCCTACCGCGATACAGTTGACGTACGCGGCAGGATACATCTGCTGAGTCGAACCACTATTGCCCGCGGCTGCGGCGAGCACGATGCCCGCATTCCACGCGGCGTTCACGGCCGCTTCGAGGCTGCTCGACGGGCTCCCGCCTGCGAGGCTCATGTTGATGACCTTGGCGCCCTGCTGACGCGCTCGATCAATTCCGCTGATGATCCATCCGTAGGTGCCGGATCCGCTCGCATTGAGAACCTTGATCGGAAGAATCTTGCAGTTGAAGCCCACGCCGGCGATGCCGACGTTGTTATTCGTCGCAGCGGCAGCGATCCCGGCGACGTTCGTGCCGTGACCGTTGTCATCGCTCGGATCGCTATCGTTGTTTGCGTAGTCCCAACCGCCCGAGACGGTCTTGCCGGCGATATCCGGATTTGAGAATTGGACGCCGGTGTCGAGGATGGCGATCACGATGGATGGATCACCCTGTGTGATGTCCCAGGCCGGTGCGCACTGGATCCGCTGAGCACCCCACTGGAGATTCCAGAACGTGTCGTTGGGGGTAAAGGTCGCGTGAGCGATGTAGTTCGGCTCGGCGAACTCCACATTCCGAAGACTGCTGTAAAACGTGATCGCCTGCTCGACGCTCACGCTCTTCGGCAGCTTGACTCGCTGCACGCCGATGAACTCCCACTCTTGGACGACCGTCGCGCCTACCATCATGTGAGCCATTCGCTCCGTGTAGACGCCACCGCTCCGGAACTTCACGAGGACTTCGTCGGGTACGTAGTCGTTCGATGTCTTCGCTCCTGGAAGTTGCGCAAGAGCAGCGATGGGTAGCAACAACGCAACAAGCAGAAGTATTAGGGCCTTCAGTTTCATGTTCTTTACATTTCCTCCTCTGAGTCAAAACCGAGCGCTGTACGCGCCCGGCGCTGAGCCTGTTGTAGGACGACGCCAGTCGCCCCTTTGGTTCGCGCGAAATCTGACGGTCGTCATACCGAAAGCCGCGCGTCTTCGGATAGTATACAGGAAAATAGCCCTCAGGGGAGCATGAACGATGAAGATCTGTTATTTTGACAATGCTGCTTCGACCGCGGTAGATCCCCGCGTCTTTGAGGCGATGCGCCCGTGGTTTTGCGAGTCCTATGCGAACCCGAGCGCCCTTCACGCCATGGCCCAACAGGCCAAGCAGGCGATCGAGGAGGCGCGGGAAGCCGTTGCCGAGTTGTTGGGCGCAGAGGACCCGGACGAGATCATCTTTACCAGCGGCGCCACGGAAGGCAACAACGCCGTCCTCAACACCTTCCCCGGAAGATTGCTGGTCTCCGCCATTGAGCACCCGTCCGTTCGCGTCGTGGCGCTCGAAACCGGCCGAGCGGAGCTCATCCCTGTTGACAAGTACGGCACGGTGCTGATGAGCGAGTTGGAGCGGCTGCTACAAGCCGGCAAGACAGACCTCGTCAGCGTCATGCTCGTGAACAACGAAATTGGAAGCGTCCAGGACATCGAAGCGATCGGCCATCTGGCGCACAAGTACGGCGCCTACTTCCACACCGACTTGACGCAGGCGGTTGGGAAGGGGCCGCTCAACCTTGGCGGCCTCCCCGTTGATTACGCCTCGTTGTCCGCGCACAAGTTCCACGGGCCCAAGGGAGTGGGCGCCCTTTACGTTCGGACCGGCGTCCCGTTCAAGCCGTACCAAAAGGGCGGCAGCCATGAGAAAATGCGACGCGCTGGGACCCTCAATACACCCGGCATTGTGGGCCTCGGCGCCGCGGCCCGAATCGTGATCCAAGAGGGCGAGCAGGAAAGCACCCGCCTCCGGGCCATGCGGGATAGGATCCGGACTGAGCTGGCCAAGCGGGTCCCGGATGCGGTCTTCAACGGCCAGCCGGACGGCGCTCCACACGTCGTGAGCGTATCCTTCCCTGGGCTCGAGGCGGAGTCCCTCATCATCAACCTCGACAGCCGAGGGATCTACTGCACCGCAGGGGCCGCGTGCTCGTCCGGCAAGAAGGCGAACAGCCCGGTGTTGGAAGCGATCGGACTGCCTCAAGAGGTCCTCGCGGGGACCGTGCGGATCAGCCTGGGACGGTTCAACACCGAAGAAGAGGTGGATTACCTCATAGAAAACCTGGTAGAAGCCCTCGCAGAAGTACGGGGTTTAAGGCCGTCGAGCGTCTAAAGACAAGGTTTTTGCCTCAATCTGGCAGGATTTGCCGCTCACTCCGAGAAACCTGGGTTATCCTGTAGTCGGGGAACTCACTTCCCCATTCGGAGGATGCCATGAGTAAGGACCCGTTTGCCGAGGTCGGTACCGAGCCCGATCCCTCCTCGTTCGTACCGATGCTGTTTGACGAGCCGGAGGTCGCTCTCCAACCAGACTCCGAGCGCGCCGAGACCGGCGAGCTGGACGAGTGGATGGAGCACACGCGCCGCAACCCGCTGCTCACCCCTGAGCAGGAGATTCATCTCGCCCGCCGCATTGAGCAGGGAGACCAAGCCGCCAAGGACAAGCTGATTGAGAGCAACCTGCGTCTCGTGGTCAGCATTGCGAGGAAGTACGCCTCCCGCGGCATTCCCATCCAGGACCTGATCCAAGAGGGCAACTTGGGATTGATCCGCGCTGTCGAGAAGTACGACTGGCGGCGCGGTTTCCGATTCTCCACGTACGCGACATGGTGGATTCGCCGGTCTATCGCGCGGGCGATTGTCAACAGCGGCCGCTCGATCCGCATCCCGGTTTACATCTCGGAGTACCTGAACAAGGCGAGCAAGACGCACGCGCGCCTCGTCCAAGAGCTTTCCCGCGAGCCGACGCAGGAAGAGATCGCTCTGGAGCTCGGCGTCGAACCGAAGCGGCTTCTTGAAATCCTGCGATCTGCAGGCGACCCGCTCAGCCTTGAGACGCCCGTAGGTGAAAAGGAAGACAGCGTCCTTGGAGACTTCGTCCAGCCGAGCGACACGGAAGGCAGGGGCGAGATGGACGACCAGCTTCTCCGCATTGAGCAGGTGCGGCGCGTGTTGAGCAAGCTCAGCCGGAAGGAACAGGACGTCATCGCCCTGCGGTTCGGCTTCGCGGACGACATTCCACGGACGCTCGAGGACGTGGGCTTCTCCCTGAATCTGACACGGGAGCGGGTGCGCCAAATCGAGGCCTCGGCCATGCGAAAACTTCGGTTCTTCGCGAGTGAGCTGATCGAGTTTGTCAAGCCCGAGGGGTTCGCCTAAGCGAGCGGTGCAGATCGCCCTGCGAACGCGGCCTCCAGCGCGTCGGCGAGGTCCGCGGGGGAGAGGTTTCGAGGCAGAGGCCGGAACTCGTGGGGCTCGGTGAACACCTCGCCTGGGTCTACGAGGGGAGGTGCAATCGGAATGGAGCACTGCGCCAGTACGCCGTTCGGCCCGATCCGGAGGGCACACCCGACGAGCTTCCTTCCCGTGGCCGGATCCACAACGTCATTGGGGGAGATGTGGCGGAAGCAGTCTGCCGTCCGGAGAGCGCGAGTCAGAAACGCCGTGTTCTCCCCTAATGCCGCGCGAATGCCTGCTCGGTTCAAGCCCTCCACGATCGGCGAGATCAGCAGGCGGTAGGCCGACTTCACCGAGAGACGCCCCGGCTCTGCAGGGACGAAGATGCCAAGCGTAAGGTCGTGACCGTGAAGCACGGCCTTCCCGCCCGTCGGCCGCTTGACCCACGGAACCCTGCATCCGGGTTTCAAGGCCGCGTCGGCCTGCTGGAATCGGCCGAGCGTAACCCACGGCTCCGCCCACGTGTAGATTCGAACGGCCGGTCTCCCACCTTCCAGGTCGAGGTCCTTTGCCATATTCGTCGGCCCGTCGGCTGGGCCGCATCGTTGAATCTCGTACTTCAGATTGTCCGTCATTGGTGTAAAATGGTGTCCTGGAGGTCAGGTTCGTGCAACAGAGACTTGTCCGAGCAGTTTGTTGGTTGGTCGCCTCTCTTGCCGCGTGCGCTTGCAACCGGTCTGGCTTGCCACCGGTAGCGGCCGCGCCCCGAGTGACTCCGCCGGAAGGGTGGATCGAAGTTGATCTCTCCCAGTACGGTCTCATGTGTCATATGCCGGGATATACCCGCAAGGAGACGGAAGACCCCACTCTGGTCTTTCGCGGCGAGCACTACGTCTGTGAGACTCCCACCGCGCTGTACGTCATCACCGTGGGTAAGGACGATGTCGAGACGCCCGGGGACCTGACAGCAGACGAGATCAAGCGGGAGCTCGAGATCGCCGGGGCGAAGATTGAAAGCATCAACACCCTGCGCATTCAGGGGCTGAATGCTCTGGAGGCGCGCTACTCCATCACGTACGAAGACATGCCTGGCGCCGAGATCCACGTGATCGAGCGAATGTGCAAGCGCGGGCCGGCGTATTATTCGTTCGCCGTCTACGGTCCAAAGGACATCTATGAAGCGCCCGATACCGTGGCCTTCTTCACCAACATCCGCTTGATCAACTGAGGTCGGCGCTACCCACCCACGCGCCATTGTACGAAGTCGTACGTCGCGCCCCAGCTGAGGAAAGTAACGCCGCGGTCGTGGATCCCGATTCGAGCGCGCACCTCTCGTGTCGCCGGCTGAACGAAGCGCGACGCGTTCGAGACGATCGTGACGGAAACCGTCCGGTCAGACGGGTCCGTATCTCGCTCGTCCACAGTCTCCCAACTGTTCGTCTGGTAGTTGAACAGCTCGATTCGCTGCCGCGCAGGCGCACCGTTGGAGGCTGCTTCGACGACGAACGTGAGGGATCCTGGCGAAGCCGTCGGCGACGTGCCAG
>RFHN01000204.1 GCA_003695835.1 Armatimonadota bacterium | reverse complement strand
TGAATCGCGGTTGGATGTACTGCCGGACGTCCGCGTCGGAACCCGGATCGGGCACGCCGAGCATTCCCGGATAGTCCGTCGGCTCGGGCACGTCGCTGTAGTTGATCTTGTATTGGTTCAGTCCAACCTTGTCGCCCTGAGCAACACGGGAATACAGAATCGTCTCGCCGAAGTTCGGACCGGGTCGCATATCGGGCCCCCAGACGCGCTCGCTACCGGGAACGATCTTCGCATCGGGGATCGGCCAGCCACGCGCGGGCCCTGCAAGAGGATTGAAAGTATCTGCGCCACCACCCGGCGGGAAGGCGGTCGTGTCCGCCAGCCAGATGAAGCGCCGGCCGAGGTCGGCCAGCCCAGGTGTGCCTTGGACCAGCGGGCTGTTGAGCCAGCCGCTCAAGTTGGAATTCGCCGCGGCTCCGGTCGTCTGCGGTACGTAACCGAAGGCGTCTCTTGCAGGGAAACTGGCAAGGATTTTTCCCGCCCGTTCGTCTACGCGCACGAGCCGTAGGGGCAGAGGGTTGGCGCCTGCATTCTGTAGGAACTGCCCGAGGTTGACCGGGCCGCTCTGGCGCGCGCGCTGGTAGGCCGCGACGTCGAATACCGGTGTACCGCCCGTGTACTCGTCCCCGCCGCCGGAAGGATCGAACAACACCATCTCCGGGCCGATGCCCGGCCGCCAACGCACAAGGAAATAGGGAGGATTCGTGCGCGGGTCGTTGACGAACAGTCGGATCAACGTGTCCTGCGTCCAGCCATGCTGTTGCGTGCGATACTCGGTCGGAGCGCTGTTCGTCTCCGCGTCGAGGACCTCTTGTCCGGACCGAACGATGCGGTGCCCTTCCGCCGGTTCGTTCGAAACTCGTTCAGGGAAAACCTGGAAGAGAGGACGAATCCTCGGGCGATAGACGTTTCCGCCACCCGGGACGAGATCGTAAAGCACCTCGTTCGTGCCTTCGTCAATCTCGAACACGATGAGATCCATCAGCTGCTGCTCGACCTGGATCACGCCTGCGTTTTTCCAGTTGATGAGCCGACGCCGATGGTCGGTCAGGTTGTCCAAGACGTTCGTCGGGTTCCAGACGAAGAAGCCCGGGTCGTCGAGAATCGGTTGGCCGTTAGCGTCCACCGCGAAGAAGTCGGTGTTCGGAACATAGACTCCGTTCTGCAAAACGTAGGGAGCGACTTCCGCTCGGTAGAGCACGAACAGGTTTTCGCTGCCCGCTCGCACGCCGGCGATATCCCCGCGATTGCCCCCGACGAGTCGGGGATCGTACGGGTTGGAGTAGACGCCCTCAGCCGTGTCGTCGCCCGTATTCGGCGAGGTGAACGGCCGCTGCAGACCGATCCAGTACCGAACGATCGTCTGCCCGGGCGCGATGGGAACCGTCACCTGACCGAGCGGCTTGCGCAGAGTCGGGTCAATCTTGTTCCGCCCCGGGTTGTATTGAGGGTTGGCAGGATCGCCTTGCGCCGGAGGTACGAAATCCAGTTTCGCGTTGTGCAGAAAGACGCTCCCGTAACTGGTAACGTTGCCAGCGGGAAGAGCCGTCAGGTCGCCTCCACGCATGACTGCGTTGCCCGTGTTCTGCGGATCCTGCGCGAGCGGAACGCGGACCTCGATTGCGGCAGCCGGCGCCGAGTTATCCAATACGACCGTCGCCTGGCTCAGCTCTCGCTGGATTCGGCTGCTGAGCAGTCGGGAAGTGTCCTGCGCAACCTTGTAGGCCGAGGCGGCCTGCGTCAAGGCGAAGCCACGAACGAGCGGGATCGTGATCAAGGTGATGAGAATCGCCGTGATCGCCATGACCACGAGCAACTCTACTAAAGTAAATCCTCTCTTGATGCCGTTCATATCAGTTCTCGTCTCGACGCGTTAGGAAAGTCTCGATCGTAACGAACCGCCAACCAGAGCTCCACTGGCGGTGCAAGTCCATTCGCTCTTGAATCTGCTGAGCGCCATCTCCTGGGACGTCCCGTTTCGCCTCCATGTTCCACAGTACGCGGGCCTTCAGGGAGCTACCGGACACGCCACGAACCGCATAGCCGTTCGTTGACCAATCGAAGCCGGTCGCCCCTGCGTCCACCTCGCGGATGTCAATGTAGCCGTGACCGGGCAGGGGATCGCCGGCGCCAACCGGTCGAACCAGGAAGTCCTGATCGCGCATGACGCGAATGTTGCCGCCGAAATCCACGTACCAAACTTCGCGGACGGTCACCTTGTTACCGATGTCCGCCATCGGGAAATAGATCCTTGTCGGCAAGCCCTGCGGATTGCCCGGCGTCTGACCGACGTAGTACTGCCCCACCGCCAAAATGGGGGAGTATTCGACGCGATAGTTCTGGGAAGCCTTGAGGACCTGCACAGCCCAATCGTTGTGGGCCTGATACAGCACTCGGAAGTTCCGTCCGGCGGGGTTCACGTCGGTGAGCAACACCGGATTCGCGGGATCACCCGGAAGGATGATGGTCACGCTTTGAGCCAAGTCGTCCGGCGAGGTCGGCGCGGGCCGGAGCGGGCTTCCAAAACTGATGGTTCCGCGGAGGTAATCCACCTTGTAGCTGCGAGGCGAGTTGGAATTCGCGGGATCCACGCGCGGAGAAACCACGCCTCCCGTGTCAAGGTCAATCACGATGACGTCGCGATCCGTCGCCACGCCGCCCGCACCGTCCGGCACCGGCACTTCCAGACCCGGATAGCGCCGATTATCGTTCAAGATGTCTCCGAACGCTTTGATCCTTCTAAGGCTCAGCTTGTGGAGGGGCGCCCGCGTTCGATCAATGCGCAGGTCGTCCCGGATGATGTGCCAGTTGTACACGTCGTAATTGACATGCGCTTGGAGCGGCGTCCGTCCGCGTCCGCGGCGCTCGCGGAAGTTGTATCCAGCAGGATTGAACAACAGCATTCCCAGGTCGCCGTTGAGGACTTTGTACTCATACGGATAGTTGGGATCGAATGCCTGGGCGACCGGGATCTCGTCGAACAGCCTGTTCACGCGGATGGACCCCTGGTCGTATTCGATCCAGTTGGGCGGATTGCCCGCGAGCTGGATCAAGCTGAACGGCGTTACCTCATTTGTCGTCGGGTCGTATTCGACGCCCGTCTGCACGGGCACGCGGACGTCCACGACATGAATGCGCCGCAGGTTGCCGCCGACGTTCGCCCAGTAGCTGAAACTTACGCGGTAGGCGACCGCGGCCCGGTTACGGTCGCCCGGCAGCCAGATTTGCGCCATATCGGGATCCAGTTCAAACTGCCAAGGCCGGGGATTGCGGCGCGCCTCTCCAGAGGCTGTGCCAAACACCGTCCGCTCATCCATGTCGTTGCCGTAGACGAAGAGCAGGTTCGGGTCATTGACGACGGGCCCGAAGAGAAGCGTCTCGAGCGAGCCGAAATCGTTGCCGACCGGCCGCGGGGCGGGGATGACTCCCCCTTCCCCGATGACGCGGCGGATCCGATTCGCGTCGTTGTAGTATCGCCAGTAGATGAAGGTGCTGCTGCCGCC
>RFHN01000203.1 GCA_003695835.1 Armatimonadota bacterium | reverse complement strand
CTCCGAGCGAACTATCTCCGGATTCCGGATCCGCCAGAAGAATGTCGCCACGCGGATCAAGCCAGGCGACAAGTTCATCTGCTACATGACGAAACTGTCAAGGTGGTGTGGGCTCCTAGAAGTGCTGGAGGGTCCTTTTATCGACCACACGCCGATCTTCTATCCTGAGGACGACCCCTTCGTTCTCCGATTCCGCGTTAAGCCCCTGGCCCGGCTACCGGTGGAAAAGACGATCCCAATCCACGAAGACAGCGTTTGGAATCGGCTGTCCTTTACCAGCGGGCAGTCCAAGCATTCGTCAACGTGGACCGGCAAGCTAAGAGCAAGTCTTGTTGGGCTCGATGATGCGGACGGCTTCTTCCTTGAGGATCTGATAAAAAAGCAGGTTCACGGTGGGAAGGACTACCCCGTCGATCCGAATGAGTACTGGAAGCTGGCGGCGCACCGTGTACGTCGAGCAGACAAAGACGTGACGGTCACCGTGCCTGAGGAAGCTGAGACAGAGGACGAAGATGCGAGCCGGCCTGAGGTTAGGGAGTCAATAAGGATCCAGGCGCTTCTGGCCGAGATAGGGTCTCGAATGGGCATGCGAATCTGGGTGCCCCGAAACGATCGTGCAAGAGTACTCAGAGAATGGTCGGGCGACCATCCACCCGTATTGGAGAGGCTGCCGCTAAACTACGATGAGACTACTTTAAAAACTATCGAGCAGATCGATGTCCTATGGCTCAAAGGCCGTGCAATCCGAAGGGCCTTTGAGGTGGAGCATACGACGTCCGTGTACTCCGGCATCTTGCGGATGGCGGACCTGCTGGCCCTTCAACCAAACATGGACATTCGGCTCCATATCGTTGCGCCGGCAGCGCGGCGCGAGAAGGTCTTCCAGGAACTACTGCGGCCGGTATTCTCGCTCTTGGATCGCGGGCCACTGTCCGAGATTTGCACGTATCTTTCATATGACAGCGTGCGCGAACTGGCTGGGCAAGAGCACCTCTCGCATCTCTCAGACAGCGTTATCGAGGAGTATGAAGAAGGAGCAGAGGCTTAGGCTTCCGTCTAACAAGAGCATGCAGCGGCGGGCGGTGTGCGGCACCGCTGACGCTGAGCGTTCGGCGGCAAGTCATCGGGAGTCAGTATGGGGGCTCTGAGCCACCTGTTCGCGCAGAACCGGGCGTGGGCAAGCGAGATCATCAAGCACGATCCTGAGTTCTTCGCGCGGTTATCGCGCCAGCAGACGCCACGCTATCTCTGGATCGGCTGCTCGGATAGTCGCGTGCCGGCCAACCAGATCGTCGGCTTGCCGCCAGGAGAGATGTTTGTCCATCGCAACGTCGCCAATGTAGTCGTTCACGCCGACCTGAATTGCCTTTCCACAATCCAGTTCGCCGTCGAAGTGCTCCGCGTGGAGCACATCATCGTTTGCGGGCACTACGGGTGCTCTGGCGTATTGGCCGCCCTGCGCGACGAGAAATTTGGGCTGATCGACAACTGGCTTCGCCACATCCAGGATGTGCAGAGTATGCACCAGGCGCTCCTCGACAGCTTGACCACAGAGGTCGAGCAGCACCGCCGCCTCTGCGCGCTCAACGTCATCGAGCAAGCGACGAACGTTTGCCGAACGTCGGTCGTGCGCGATGCTTGGACTCGCGGCCAGGCATTGTCGGTTCATGCGTGGATCTATGGGCTTCGGGACGGGCTGCTGCAGGACTTGGGGATGTGTGTCACGGACGAAGAGGAGTTGACTCCCCGCTATGCAGCAGCCTGCGAAGCGTTGGTTGCAGAACCGCCGATTCCAGCGGGCGACGCTGCGCGTCCCGGGTGACGCTGGCGGCTACCGCACAGGGCTCTGCCGCGTTAGGGAGACTACGGACATGGTGAACGTAGACACGAGAGAGACTTGTCCCCTAGCTTTGGTCTGGATCGCGGGGACCGCGATCGTGTGCGGAGCTGTCATCGGCGGGTCGACGAACGCGATCAACGGTGCGGTCAGCGCGGAGTACTTTCGTCAGATCATGGGATGGCACGACGTCGAACAGATCTGGCGTGCGAGCATAGCCCAAGGGATCTTCGAAGGCCTGATCTATGGGATCGTGTTCTCGGTCGTCTTTACTGCAGTGGTGGGGCTCGTGTCGCGTGCACGCTGCTCGTTCGCCTTTGCCTTCCAGCATCTTCTCCGCATCGTCGTCGCCATCTATTGCTGCTGGGCGGCTGGTGGGTTGATCGCCATGGGCCTGGCGACATTGAGCCCAGATTTCTATCGTAGTACATTCGTTGGCGTCCCCGATCAGTTTGCTCCCATGTTGCGTTACGCATGGGTCGGCGGTTCGATTTGGGGGGCCATGTTCGGCGGCTTCGTATGCGTCGTGATTGGTTCGATCCTATTCGCCGTTCGCTGGCGTCGCACCCAGAGCCAAGAAGGGACATGACAGTGTGTTGCGCTGGAGCGGCCGTCGACGTGCGTTTGTGGAGTGCGGAGTCGTTCGTCGCCACCCCGTGCAGCCGGTTCGTGGGCATTGAGAGGAGTCGAGGAGCATGTGGCCTTCGTTCGATACGTTCACATTACTGTTTCTCGCAGTCACTGCGATACTCTGGACCTTTGCCTTGGTCGACTGTCTCCGCAATGAGCCCTCGGAGGGTAACGAGAAGCTTGTTTGGGTGGTGGTGATCCTGCTCACCACTATCTTTGGGGCAGTGCTGTACTTGCTGCTACGCCGGCCGAAGAGAGTCGCGCAGTACGGCCAGTGACGGTTGGCCCGCAGGAAGGCATCGAGGATCAAGGGCGGGCCCCACCAGGCGCTCAGACCCACCGGGAACGGGCCGGTGAGGTAGGGAACCCACAGGATGTGGCCGTGCTTCTCGTGCGGAGTTCGAGGCTGCGCCGGGGTTCCGTGGAGAGATGCTCGCTGTGCCGGCCCCGGTCGGAGGCTGCCGGCCTGATGGCGTGGAAGCAAGGCGGGCGGGAGGCAACGGGACGAGGAGCAGGGGGCTGCGCTCGCCGGATCGGGTGATCGAGTGCACGGTTCGCTCGTGCGGCTCGCAGCGGCGCCTGGTCCGGGAATCCCCAGGTCGCGCCGGTAGCAGACGACCGTGGGGGTGGTCGAGTGCTGGGGGGGAGAT
>RFHN01000202.1 GCA_003695835.1 Armatimonadota bacterium | reverse complement strand
TGGCTGGAGAATTGGCAAACCCGAACCGCACCGGCACTCCGTTCTTTTAGGGCTGACGTTAGTGCCTTCTTGTCAGGCGACCTTGCGAGGTTGAATTGAATGAGATTGTTGGCCAATGCGATGACCGGCGGCGGGCACCGGTAGCTTTCCGGCAGTTGGATGACCGGCATGCCGTAGTCGAGGCGAAGCTTGTGGAGCCGCTCAGGGCTCGCACCGTTCCATTGGTAGATGATCTGGTCGTCGTCAGCGACAACGAAGAGATTCGCGCCGTCCTCAGGGCACAGCGCCCGCAGCAACAGATCCTGGACCTTGTTCGTGTCCTGGTACTCGTCCACGCAGACGTAGGGGTAGACGATGCGGTAGTGCTTGGCGATTCGAGGACGTTGACGGAAGAGGCGCAGACAGGAAACGAGAAGAAGCCCAAAGTCGAGACGATTGTCTCTCAGGAGAACCTCCATGTACGAGCGGTAGACTGGGCGGATCCACCCCTTGTCGGTACCCGGGAACGGCAACGGCATGTCATCGCTGCCATCGTGGCCCTCCCGCAGGAGATGGTCGATCATCTTCACGATGCCGCGTCCGTTCACGGCGGGCATGTCTTCAACGCCCGCTTCCTGGATAGCAACGTCGAGATAGCGGAAGCGATCAGCATCCTGCGTGATGATCTCAAAGTCGGGCCGGAGGCCGAGGTGGCTGCCGTGCTGCCGCAGAACCTCGGCGCAGAACGAGTGAAAGGTTGTCAGACGAGCACGTCTTGCGTCCGGGCCAAGGTGCTGCTCCACCCGGTCCCGCATCTCGTCTGCTGCCTTCGTCGTGAAGGTGAGACCCAACACGCGAAACCGACTGTCCGGATTCTCTTGGATGAGGCGAGCAACTCTCATGGTGAGCACGAGTGTTTTCCCCGATCCAGGGCCGGCGAGAACGAGCAGCGGCCCCTTGTCCCACTTGACGGCGCGCCGTTGATTCTCGTTGAGCTTTGTCAGGTCGAGCATCTTCATTCTCCGGCCAGCGCAATTGCCTTTTCGAGGGCCAGCTTCAGCTCGTTCGGGACAGGCACAGTGCCTGCCTTCATCATCAGAACAGCCTCGAGCGCCGCGGCGGGCTTGCTGTAGCTCTTGGGTAGTGCCTTCAGCACCTCCTTCCAGTATTCGGGTGTGCCTTGGGGAGATGTCGGCTGCGGCTTCTGCGACGACATGCGGGCTTCGTAGATGCGGCCGAAGCCGTTGTCGCAGAGAAGGCGCTCGACGTTCGTGTAGGGGAAGACAAGGCGATCGGTCTCTGCGGCCCCGTCCAGATTCGCCTTCACCTTGCTCTCGTACTTCGATCGCCCGTTGTCGTCGTCCGCCACGCAGTACCAGGCGATTCCCAGTTGGTTGGCAACCTTCGCCAGCATGCCGACGTCGGTCTGGCTGAACTCGACCAACCGAACGCCGGCGCGCTCCAGATCCAGGTCAAGGGCCTCGGCCGCACCGGCGAGTAGCGTCGTTTCCGTTTCGCCCTCTACCAGCAACCAGCATCGTGCGAAGAGAAGCTCGCCGCGAGTACGCCTCACATGGAAGTCAAACTTCCGCATCTCCTCGTCGGTGAAGGTTGCTGGCTGGATTTGGTAAACTTTGATGCCGCCATCTCGATGGACGAAGCGTCGTACGGATGTCGCGTCCACGCTCGCGAGGAGGTCACCGCTGTGGCTCGAGACGAGCTTCTGGCCCGGCAGTTGATGCACGAGCTTCATCAGGGCCCGAATCGCAGATGGGTGCAGGTGTGCCTCCGGCTCTTCGAGTGCCGTGATCGGTTCCGCGATGGCGTCGAGGTCGGAAAGCTGGCTCCGAAGGAATGCATCGAAGAGCAGGAGAACCGCCAGGCTCTGCGTTCCTTCGCCCTGACGCTCGACAGGAATCTTGGCGCCGGCACGGGACGCCAGGCTCACCTGTGTTCGCGAAAGGAGCGAAAAGAGCTTTGCCGGAAGGGCGTCGATGGCGACCGCATCTCCTGAGCCGAAGTCGATGACGTTCTTCGCGCCTTCAAGACGTGCCCGCACGTTGGCCAGAGGCTGGTGCGCGTCGATGAGCTTCGTGTTGAGCTCCGCGAAGTCCTTCTCCAGCTTCTTCCGGTCGGCCTCGGGGATGTCGGCTTCCGAAAGGAACGTCCGCCAGAATCGTCCGCGGGATGCGAAGTGCCTGGAGGCATCGCGTAGAGCCGACAGATAGAATGCTGGAGCAAGACGTTGCAGAGTCAGCAGCTGCTTGGCGTTCCGGGCTGCGCCGGCCATGGGGTTGCCGTCCGCGTCAAGGAACGACCACTCCGTAGTGAACTCGCCCGCGGCGGCATCGAATCGGGACGTCAGATGGAAGCGGACCTCGTAGCGATCGTCGTCGCGGACAATCGCAAGCTGTCCGAGCTCCCGAATGACCTCGACCTCCCAAGCATCCGGCTCGGGCTCGCGGAAGCGCAACTCGATCTCGATTGGGTCGGCGTCCGCTGGGGCCGATGAGTCGTCCGGAAGGTGGTAGTCGTACTCGTGAAAGACGTTGCGGCTGCGACCTCGGAGCTGTTCGAGGCAGATCCGGATGGCTTCGAGGAAGGCCGTCTTCCCGGAGTTGTTCTCCCCGATGAGGACCGTCGTATCATCGAGGTCAACGGAGAGCTCCTTGA
>RFHN01000201.1 GCA_003695835.1 Armatimonadota bacterium | reverse complement strand
GTCTTGCCGTCTCCCTTGCTGTTCATCGAGCCGCCAATCTCCCAATCCGGGATCAGCGCACGGAGGACCGGGCCAATGCCCGCGTTGACCTTTGCCGAATCGGACTTCGACGCCTCTGTACTGGCGGAAGAGGTCGCCGAACTCGATTCGGCGATGATCACGGTCAGGATGTCGCCGACCGTCCGCGCCGTTCGGTCCGTCAGCGGGTTCTTCGCGGAATCATCCCACAACGAACCCGGGTTTTGGGCGTTCGCGCCAAGAGCGACACAAGCGATGAGTGTTACAAGGATGTTCTTCACAGTTGCACCTCCACCGTTCCATCTGGTTGAAGAGTTCCTACCAAGGTCGCCTTCGTCTCTTCGACGTAGACGGTAATCTGATTCCCGCTCACTCCCCTTACGCGGCCGGTCGTCGTGACCGAGACACCGTTGCTAACGATCGTCACGCGAACGGTTTGGTTCACTTTGATCTCGGGCAACGCCGGGCCGCTGGGCGTCGAGCTCTTCTTGAGGATCACCTGCGTGCTGAACTGTCTCTCCCCGCCAACTCGAGCTTCGACGGAAAGAACGACGGTGTCGGAAAGCTCCCTCGTGCCCAACACGCGAAACTCAAGCTCACCATCGGCTGCGATGAAGTCGCGAGTCGGGCTGGTTGGCGTCCAATCGGAGTCGGCAAGGGTCTGCTTGGCCCAGCTCACGCCGAACTGCTGAATCTCCGCCGCCGTAACCACTCGGCTCTTCCGGCGGACCTCGCACCGAGCCGCGCCATCGAACCACACCGCACTTAGATCGAAACCGGCGGCTCGAAGCACCCCTTGAATCGTCACGGGCGTCACGGCCCGGACCGACGCGATGGCTGGCGCAGGGCCGATCAGCAGGTTTCCGAGCGCGGCGGCACGCGCCGGCTCAGCGACGATCCTGGCGACGTCCTTCAGACGAATCTCTGGCCCATTGACCTCAATCTCGGGGTATAGCACAAACCCGTATTCGTACCCCTCTTGCTTCGAGGTTTGCGTCTCAACCTCTTTCTGCGGCGCCGCTGTTTGGATGCGTCCGAAGCCGTTCGATCCGGGCGCTCCGATTCGCGGCGATCCGGACGCAATCAGGACCTCGCCTTGCTCGGTGACCGAGACTCCGGACAAATCGGCAAGAACGAGGCGTCCGATTGCTTGATAGGTCCCTGCCTTTCGTGCCAGGACCGTCCCATCCGGGTTGAACCGGACGCTGTCCACATCGCACCCCTGCAGTCGAATCGGCGGGGTGAGGGGAAGGCCCGACGCATGGACGATCAGGCCCTCCCTCACCGTGAAGTTCCCCTCGCGGACATACACCACACGATCCTTGTCCTCGAGGCGGAAGGCGCCGGCGCCCTCCACGCTCAAGGTCCAGACCGGGCTAAGCAGAAAGGCGGCGAGAATCATTCAAACTACCTCCTGAGGTTGTTGGTCGCCTGAGACATCTCGTCGGCGGCTACGATCACTTTGGAGTTGACTTCATACGCGCGTTGAGCGATGATCAGCCGCACCATCTCTTCCACCATTTCGACGTTGGAGCCTTCCAGGAAACCGAACTCAATCCGGCCTGCGCCGTTCTGTCCCGGCTCGGAGGCGGTGGGTTCGCCGGAAGCGGCCGTTTGAATCAGAAGGTTCCGGCCGATCCGCTCGAGGCCGGCAGGGTTCGGAAACACGTAGAGGTTGATCGTTCCGAGGACCCGCGGCTCCGCCTCGCCTGCGACCTGCGCGGTGACGGTTCCGTTCGACGACACGGACACGGAGGTCGCTTCCGGCGGGATCTGAATGTTGCCGTCGAGGATCAGCCCATCCTTCGTTACGATCGTGCCATCCACCGAACGGGTGAAACTGCCATCCCGCGTGTAGGCGAGCGTCCCGTCGGGCAGTTGCACGCCGAAGAACCCGCGGCCGACGATCGCCATATCCAGTTCTCCGCTCGATTTCAGCAGCGGGCCGTCGCTAAAGTTCATCGTGCTGGCGACGAACTTCGCTCCCATGCCGATCTGCTGAGCCGCGGGAGAGACAGTGCCGCCGCCCTGCTCCGAGCCTGCAGCCCGAAGCGTCTGATACATGATGTCCTGGAACTCAGCCCGGCTGGCTTTGAACGCCGTCGTGTTGACGTTCGCCAGGTTGTTGGCGATCAAGTCCAAGTTTCTTTGCTGGACGAGCATGCCCGTCGCAGCCGTGTTCAGCGATCGATTCATCCGGTTACCTCCGTCTTGTTTTTCGATCGCCTTGCAGTCGCCGCTCTCTCTGTCGTTCGAGAGCGGACGCCTCCTCTGTTACCAGAAGGGCCGGCGCTAACGCTCTGCAAGGCTACGAATCAGTTGGCCGACCAGTTCATCCTGCGTCTGAGCAGCCTTCTGATTCGCTTCAAACTGTCTCATCAGGGATGTGAGCAGCACCATCTCGCGGATGCCGTCCACGTTCGATCCCTCCAGATAGCCTGGAGAGACTCGCGGCTCGGCGACAGCGGTGACGCCGCTTCCCTCCCAAAGGTTCGCTCCCACCTTTCTCATCTTCCCGCTCACGATGTTGAGCAGCCCGACCTCGACGTCATCCACCAACACGGCGCCTCGTTCGTCAATGCGGACGGTCTGGAAGTCGCCGGGTCTGCCGACGAAGAGCGGCCGACCGGTGGCGTCGAGCACTGGGTTTCCCACCTTCGTGCCGAGGTACCCGTCCGGCAAAACGGTCAAGGAACCGTCGCGGGTATAGCGAACACCGTCCCGAGTCTGGACTGCGAGAAACTGCCCAGCGTCGGGGAGCGCGACGTCGAGGGGATTGTCGGTTCTCACGAGCGGCCCAGCCTCAGCTACGGTGTATTCACTGGCGACCGTCGGTCCCGTGCCGATCGAACCCACCAACTCCGGGCCGTACGGACCGGGAAGGAAGACCTCGCGTTCGAGCATGTCTGAGAACACGAGAACATCTCTCTTGTAGCCCGTCGTGTTGACGTTCGCCAGATTGTTCGCGACGACGTCCAGGAGAAGCGCTTGCGTCTTCATCCCCCGTGCCGCGGCTTCGATACCTCTGGTCATCCCGAATGAACTATCGGACTGACCCGGTAATCCGTTCAGGGTCGAAATTTCGCATTCGACTCCAGGTTTTGAGCCGACGCCGCCCGCGCCGAAACCGGACTCGTCTGTCTCCCACGATCCTCGCGGCAGAGCGCGCCAGCCAGAGACAAGAAGAATGAGCCGGACGAGGACAACCTCATCCGGCTCAGGCGTTCCGGTCGTCCGTGGCTACTTAGTCGTCTTTGGGGCTGAGGCCCTCGGACCCTTCGGCTTGCTCGGAGCGCGATCTAAGGACGGACCTTGGATCTCCGGGTGGTAGAAGATGCCCCGTTCTTTGGGAAGTCCATACAGCTCGGGGCTCAGGTACTTACCCTTGATCTCGTCCTCTTTCTCTTGTACGGTCTGGTAGCCGTACTTCTGAACCCAGCGGTCGTTGCGGATCGCTTTCACTTCCCAGGAGACCTCCACGTGCGGGGCGCTCGTGCGAATGGTGAACTCGTTGTTCCGTATCTTCCGAACGACTTTCACCAACACGAAGTCCTCTCGCTCGCCATCGTCCACGACCGTCAGGTGATACGTGGGATCGCGGTTGATGCTGTCGAAGTAATCAGGCAGTGCGATGGTCGCATAGCCGTTCTCATCCGTGACCACGTTGCCTCGGTAGACGTTGTACGGCTCCGGACCTTCGGTGCAGAAGTGGTTCAGGTAGTAGTTCGCTGGGTCGAGCGGGTGGTCCATCTGGAACGACTTGGTGCCCGTGGCAGCGAAGCTTCCAAGGGCATAGACCGCGTGTCCTGCGCCACCGGAGGGTTCTTCTCCCCGGACACCATGGGCTATTGTAAGGGTGCTTTCGGTTCTTCCTAAGACCCCCACACCGGCGCCGCTGGTGGCGGTTGCCCTGGCATACACGCCCGTGCCGACGGTGCTATCGCTCTTGAAGTATCCGCCGTAGGTGGTCCCGCTGGTGGCGGTTGCCCAGCCAAGCACGCCCGCGCCGTAGGCGCTGTCGGCCTGACCCCAAACGCCCTCGGTAGAGCCGCTGGTGGCGGACACATAGCCAACCACGCCCTTGCCGGAGGGGCTGTCGCTCTGGAAATACCCGCCGTAGTTGGCGCCGCTGGTGGCGGTTGCCAAGCCAAACACGCCCGTGCCGACGGGGCTGTTACTCTGGAAGTACCCGCCGTAGTTGGTTCCGCTGGTAGCGGCAGCCACGCCATACACGCCCGTGCCTTGGGTGCTGTAGCTTTGGCCCCAAACGCCGCGGGCAGGGCCGCTATCGGCATTCGCCCGGCCATACACGCCCGTGCCCTGGGTGCTATAACTCCAAAATTCCCCACCGTAGGTAGTGCCGCTATTGGCAGTCGCCCGGCCATACACGCCCGTGCCCTCGGTGCTGTCGCTTACCCCCAGAACGCCAGTGTTTATGCCGCTGGTGGCGGTCGCATAGCCCGCAACGCCAATGCCGTCGGTGGTCTCACCCACTACGCCCCAGCCAGGCGCAAAAGCGTACACGCCCGTGCCGACGGGGCTGTTACTCTGGAAGTACCCGCCGTAGTTGACGCCGCTGCCGGCGGACACATAGCCATACACGCCGATGCCTTCGGCGCTTGAGCTTGCGCCCCAAACGCCCCAGGCGGGTCCATTGGCGGCTGTGGCAATGCCAAACACGCCCGTGCCCGCGGAGCTGTCGCTCTGGAAGAACCCACCGTAGTTGACCCCGCTGCCGGCGGATGCATAGCCGTAGACACCCGCCCCGTCGGTGCTGTCGCTTTGGAACCATCCGCCGTAGTTGGTTCCACTGGTGGCGGTGTTCGTGACGCTGAATACCGGCCCAGAACCTACGTTCGCGCTGCCCGTGAAAGGAAGCGTCAATCCGCCAACGTCATCCGCAGCGGGCGCCCACGCGCTCCCGTTCCACTTCAAGACCTGGCCTGAAGAAGGGGCAGCGGAAGACACTGGGCGAGTCTGAAGGCGAGAAACCGTCGGATTCGGATACGACCCAGAAAGGTCGCCGCCCGCTGCGCCAGAGGGCGGAGGCGGGGTTTGCCAGCTACCGTTCCCTGAAGCATCGGACATCAGGACCTTCCCGGCTCCCGCGCCGGTCGTCAACCGAAACGCACCCGTCTCGATCGCGCCCGCAATCAGCGTCCCCGAGATGTTCGCATGACCGATCTGCTGAGTCCCAGGTGTCGAACTCTGAAGCCACACCGGAATCAGAGGCAGCATCGCAGACGCAACCTCCACATCGTCCGGAAGGGTCGTCTCCGGAGAGGTCATCGCTACCAAGACCTCACCCGAATCCTTGATCGGCTCGATCGGAACCCGCGCTTCATACTCTCCGCCCGACACCGTCACGTCCCCAAGCGCCCGGTACACGAGTCGCTCGGTCGAGGCATCGAAAAAGTGAAACGCCATCTGTCCGCTTCCGTCGGGAATTCCTCCCGACACGGAGCCTTTCAGGACGAGAGTCTCGCTGAGACTCCGTTGGAACGCAACCGCTCCAAACCCAACAACACAAAGAATCAAAACAATGCGAAGAATCCGCATCGCTTGCATGGCTTTTGTTTCCTCCTTTTGGTAATTTGGTCCCCTCTTGCCCGAACGCCCTCTCCGTCCCAAGAAAGACGATCCAAACAAGAGAGATCGCGAGAGCATGAGAGGGGCGAGGAAAAGCGACGCGAGAAGCCGCAGCAACCTTGCCACCTGACCTGCAGACGCTGGTTATAGTTTACAGCAAGTTTTGGATTTGGAAGACAACTCTGCAAAGCCAGCAAGAATGCGGGGTTCGAACCCACCTGTCGGCATCGCCTTCGCCGATCCTCACTGTTGAGAGTACCGGTTTTTGCGGCCTTCCTGAGACAGTTGCCTGGCAGTCACAGTTCTCTATGGGGAAAAGCGGATTCGATGACGTACGCTGCTGAACGAGTGCTGGCTGACGTAGTACGGTATCAAGGGGAGTGGGCAGAGGTCTATGCGCCGATCCGCAAGATGCTGGCAGGCGACTGGGATACGGTGGACGGCAAATCCCACCTTCACTTGCGATTTGACGCAGCGCGCAACTTCCGATTGGAGTGCGCGGAGAGTGAAATCTGCTTCGACGGAACCTATACCGTAGTGGCGCACGACGACAATCATTACCTCGCCTTAATGGCGAACACGGGACAGATGTTCGTCTTGCGCATTGACGACCTCGACCGGACATCCGCCGTTCTCGCCATCGAGACGGAGGAAGGCGGATGCCTAAGGCTCAAGCGAAGGATGGCGAGCCTCATGGCCGCATAAGCGACTTCCCCATCCCTCCGCCTCCCATCCCTGCCCGGGCGGGCTCTCTCCGAGGGCCCGCCCACCCCGCTTTGCATCCCTCTAATCGGGACTTTCGTCCTGGTAGGAAACTTACCGGCTCGAGCCGACGTTTCTACATAGTGATGAGAAACGCAGTTGCGGACACGACCAGCCTTCTCTTTCAGGCGCGGCGCTATCGCCAGCTGTGGAGCCGCGTTTCCGCTCCCCTTAAGGTACAGCTCTCCGGTCTCTGGTACTCCCAAGGCGACTCACCCGGCCACATCCTTCGCGTGGACTCCCGCGGGCGGTTCCAAATCGAGAACCTCGGCAGCGGCGTCAATGTCGAAGGCGTGTTCGAGATCGTGCCCCGGAACGGCAAACACTTTGTGACCTTTCTCGACGAGGTCACGGAGGGCGGGACCGCCGCCGAACTGGTGGAGGTCGCACCCAACCGCATGCGGCTGCGGTGGCTCGACAGCGGAAAGGAAACGGTTTATCAAAAGCCTGCGGACGACGCGTAGCCTCGGGCGCTCAGCGAGCCACGGCGACCCCACAACAAAGTGGCTGGCCGACCAGGATTCGAACCTGGATTCCCAGATCCAAAGTCTGGTGTCCTGCCATTGGACGATCGGCCAGCGCCGAAGGCGCAGTATACCGACCCCGGCGACCTCTCCCCCACCCAGAGATAAAATGGCGGTGTGAGCAAACTACGCCTCGACCGACTCCAACGATTTCAACGCATTCTTGCCGAAAACGGTTTCGATTGCTACGTCGCAGGAACGCCGATCAGCATGGGCTACCTTGCAGGGTTCTTCGAAGGCGGAGGCGAGCGCATGTTGGCGCTCTTCATCCGTCCGGAAGGCGACCCTGCCATGATCGTCCCGTCCTTGAGTCGTACCCACGCAGAGACGACGGGTGTCGTCGACATTCGCGACTGGCGAGACGGCGAAGATCCAGGCGAGCTTTTCGAGCAACTTGCCAAGGAATGGGGCCTGACCACGGCGGTGATCGGCGTGGACGACGAAATCCCCGCGGCGATCCTTCTTCGCATGCAGACCGCTCTTCCGGCGGCGCTGTTCAAAGCCGCCGGCGATTTGATGGCAGAGGCGAGGATCAGCAAGGAAGCGGAAGAGCTGGCTGCGATGCGGGAGGCTGCGCAGGTTGCCGAGAAAGCGTTCGACGCCGTCCTCCCCTTGCTACGACCCGAAATGACGGAACACGAGGTGACCCTTCTTCTCCAGAAGGCGATGCTGGATCAGGGCGGGCAGCCGACGTTCTGCATCGTCGCCAGCGGAGCGAACGGCGCAGAGCCTCATCACAGCAGCGATGAAACGCCCCTTCGGGAGGGAGATGTCTTGGTAGTGGATTGGGGCTGCTCCGTCAACCATTATCTCAGCGATATCACGCGAACGATTGCTCTCGGCGACCCTGGGCAGGAAGCGAAGGACGTGTATTCCGTCGTCCTGGAGGCGCATCTTGCGGCACGGAATGCGATTCGCCCCGGCGTGCCCGCGGAAGAGATTGACGCGGCCGCTCGAAAGGTGATCGAGGACGCGGGATTCGGCGATCGCTTCATTCATCGAACCGGACACGGCATCGGCATGATGGGCCACGAACCGCCGATGATCGTTCGAGGAAACGCCAAGCCGCTTGTCGAAGGGCAATGCTTCAGCGTGGAGCCAGGCATCTATCTGCCGGGCAAGTTCGGCGTGCGGATCGAGAACATCGTGACCGTAACGAGCGCCGGTCACGAGTCGCTCAACGGCGAGCCGCCGCGAGAACTTACCGTCGTCGCCGTTTAGCCCGCGCAGCGAGCAGAGCAACGCCCGCGCCGAGTGTAATCATCGTGGCCGGTTCCGGGATCGGGTTCCCACCGCCGGTACCACCGAAGGCAAGCAAGGCCGTCGGTAGGAAGGCGATGGGCGCGAGGAACGGCGCTTCACTCGTTTCCGTGACCGTAACGCCCTCGCCCGGTGCGGGCGGCGCCGCGAATGCGACGTCCGGAGCGATCGGAAGGACCGGCTCGATGACGGTTACTTGATCCACAACGGCGTCCGCTGGCGTGTCGAGAGAGATCGCCTTCAGCGATGAAGCTCCCGTGATATCCAGCGCAACCGAACCTACGTCGGTGGAATCGAGACGAGCCATGGGGTTCCCACAGACCATCAAGATAACCGGAGTGCCGGAGCGGTCCACGAATACCCGCTCTCCCTTCCTGAGCTTGAGAATCCGCGAGCGAATGACGCCGGTCTTTGCAGGCACGTTGAAGACCTCGTATTCGCCGTCGCTGGTCAGGCGCCCGGCCTTGAGCGACGAAAGCATCTCGAGCAGCGCCTCGGGCGTTAGTTGGAAGTGGCGGCAATACCGGCTCATGACAACCGGCTCCTTCTTGACCTGTTCAATCAGCTGCTCGAGGCTGTTGATCGGCCTCACCAGGAACGGGTTCGGTGGAAGCCCCCTCTGGGCCATGGCAGCGCTCCCCACCACGAGCGCCACAGCCAGCGTAATCCAAACTCTCACTTTCATCATCATGTACTCTTCCTGCGATCGTTAGACGCGACCCGGGGCGGAATTGTTCTCCCAGGACTCATTAGAGTATACGCAAATCCGGGGCCAAAACGGTTAGACATATTCGTTATCCTCGCGCAAATACCGGGAGGCTTCCGCCCTTTCGATCAGCTCCAGGGCCGACTTCGCCGCAGCCTGCTCCGCCTCCTTCTTGCTCCTACCCTTGCCGGTGCCCATGACCTCGTCTCCCAGCAGCACCTCGACCTTGAAGAGCCGGTCGTGAGATGGACCTTCGTCGGCAACGACCCGGTAACTCGGCGTGTTCTTCCACCTCGCTTGGGTGACCTCCTGGAGGCGGGACTTGTAGTCGTCTGGAGCGATTTCGCCTCGCGCGACCCGATCGAGCGCGTCTTGCAGGCTCTCCAGGACGAACCAGCGCGCTCGGTCGAGTCCCTGATCCAAATAGATGGCTCCAACCACGGCCTCGAAGACGTCGGCCAGGATCGAGGGCCGGTTGGCGCCCCGGTCCTCCTCGTTCGTCCCCAATTGGATGTACCGATCGAATCCGAGACGCTCCGCGGCCTCGGCCAGAGGCGCTTCCTGCACAAGCGTCGCCTTGGCCTTGCTCAGCATGCCTTGGTCCCAGCAAGGAAAGCGATCGTAAAGATATTCGGCGATCACAAGCCCGAGAACGGAGTCTCCAAAGAACTCGAGCCGCTCATAGGAATCTCGGACGCTGTCCTCGGCAGCCGACCGATGCCGAAACGCCAGCCGGAGCAAGTCTTCGTTGTTTACGGGTATTTCAGACGGCTTCACCGTAAAGCTTCCAATCCTTGACGGATTCTCTGCACGCCTTCTCTTAGGTCGTCTTCGGAAAGAGCGTATGTCAAACGAATATGTCCCGGCCCTTCAAAGACGCTGCCGGGAACGCAGGCGACCTTGTGCTCTCGGAGCAGGTATTCCGTCAACGCCACGTCTGTTTCAACCTTACCACAAAGCACCGCTGAAACGTTGACGAAGAGGTAGAAGGCCCCCTTCGGTTTCTGGCACGTCACGCCGGGAACCTGGGCGATTTCGCCCATCAGAATCTCACGGCGCCTCGAGAACGCTTCCACCATTTTGCGTACTTCGCCATCGCTTTGCTCAAACGCAGCGAGCGCGGCGTATTGGCTGATGGAACAGGCGTTGCTCGTAACCTGGTCCTGAATCTTCGAAATCGCAGCGGCGATTTGCGGATTCGACGCACTGTATCCGAGGCGCCATCCGGTCATCGCATGGGACTTGCTAAAACCGTTCACCGTTACCGTCCTCTCTGCAATTTCCTTGCCAAGGGACGCGATGCTCACGTGCTCCGCCCCATCGTACACATGTTTTTCATAAATCTCGTCGCTGATGACGTAGAGATCATGCCGCAGCGCGAGCGCGGCGATCTCTTTGAGCAAAGACCTCGGGTAGACCGCTCCAGTCGGATTTGTCGGGCTGTTGACGATGAGGATCCGCGTCTTAGGCGAAAGTCTCTCCCGGATCGCCTCGATGCTCGGGACGTAACCCTCGTCGGGGTTGCACGGCACGGGAACGGGCGTCCCTCCTGCCAGGACCACCTGGTCTCGATACGTCATCCAATAGGGAGCGAGCAAGAGCACTTCGTCGCCTGGGTTGCAAAGAGCCATCAGGGCGTTGAATACGGCTTGCTTCGCCCCGCACGAGACGACAATGTTCGGAACGTCGGCGTGGACCTGGTTCTCGCGAAGCAGTTTCTTCGCAATCGCCTCCCGTAGCTCGGGAATCCCCGGGCCAGGCGTGTAATGCGTCCGGCCGTCTCGGATCGCCTTCTCACCCGCTGCGCGAATCGGTCCGGGCGTGTCGAAGTCCGGCTCTCCTGCGCCAAAGCTCACGACGTCCTCTCCCTTGCTCCTCAATTCGCGGACGATGGACGCAAGGCCGACCGTTGGCGACGGCTTGATCTCCGAGACGCGATCCGAAAGCATCGCGGGCATTATCCTATAATCGCGCCCGTGAGTGCGCGGGTCTTCCTGATTCTTCTCGGCGGTTCGATCGCCGCGCTCGCGCTTCACGTCCTTGTCGGCAGCGGTCTCTTCTCGCTCCGTCAGGTCATCGAGGGATTCCAGGCCGGACCACCGGGACTGACGAGCTCGCCCGAACAGATCGTCGTCTGGTCGCTCCGCCTTCCTCGCGCTGTCGCCGCATTCGTCACGGGCGCAGCGTTGGCCACCTCCGGAGCGGCGCTCCAGGCGCTCTTTCGGAACCCCCTCGCCGAGCCGTACATCCTTGGGATCAGCAGTGGAGCGGCAGTCGGAGGCGTACTCTCGGCGCTCCTCGGTGTCGAGGCCGTCACAGGCATTCACGGCACGTTTCTGATGGCATTCGCGACCGCTGTGTTGTGCATGAGCCTCGTGCTTGCGTTTGCCCGATCCCGGTTCGGCATATCGGTGCAGACGGTCCTCATCGTCGGCGTTACGCTCGGCACTTTCCTGTGGGCGGTCGTTACCCTGCTTCTGACTCTCCAGGGAGCCGATGCCAATCGAATCCTGTTTTGGCTCCTGGGAAGCTTCGTGGGCGCGGATTGGAACCGCGTCTCAACCGTCGGCGGGGCGTTCCTCTTGGGTTTCGTCATCCTGCGTTTCTTCGCCAAGCCACTCACGCTTTTCGCCGCCGGTGAGGAAACCGCGTCCTCCCTCGGCGTGGACGTGGAGCGGCTCAAATGGGGAGTTCTGCTCACGGCGTCGGGCGTAGCCGCGGCTGCCGTCGCCGCCTTCGGGATCATCGGATTTGTGGGCCTTTTTGTCCCAAACTTGGCACGACGACTCACGGGCATCTCACTCTCCGGTTCGCTGCCTGGGTCAGCGCTCTTGGGCGGGATCGCAGTCGTTTTTGCAGATCTCTTGGCACAAAGGCTGATTCCGGGCCGAGAGATCAATGTGGGAGTCCTGACGGCGCTGATGGCTGCGCCGTTCCTGCTCGTCCTCGCACGGCGCCGGAGCCTCTGACTTGGTACACTCCGGACGCTATGGCCACGACCCTCCACGCTGTGACACAGATTCAACTGAAAGCTATGTCTCCCGGCCGCTCCGGCAAGGTGCGTGAGGTTTTCGACCTCGGAGACACGTTGCTGATGGTGGCGACGGATCGCGTGAGCGCCTTCGATGTGGTGCTGCCCACCGGCGTTCCGGACCGTGGGAAGATCCTCAACCAAATCAGCGCGTTCTGGTTCCAGAAACTCGAGACCCCTCACCACATGATCTCCATTTCGGACGAAGACCTCGCGTCCGCGTTGGGCGACGCCTGGGACCCCGCCCAGCTGCGCGGCCGCTCCATGCTCGTCAAGAAGTGCGAACCGATCCTGTTGGAGTGTGTGGTACGCGGGTACCTCGCGGGATCGCTCTACAAGGAATACCTTGCCGCAGGCGGCGCTGAACACGAAGTCACGCTCCACGGCATTCCGCTGCCCGCCGGCCTTCGGCTCAGTGACAAGCTGCCTGAGCCGATCTTCACACCCGCCACCAAGGCTCAGGAAGGGCACGACGAGAACATTGACATGAACCGCGCCCGCGAGATCGTCGGCGATGTGGCGGATCATCTTCGCACGCTCAGCCTCGACCTCTACCGCCGCGCCTCCGAAGTAACCGAAAAGGCGGGCATCATTCTGGCGGACACGAAAATGGAGTTCGGCTACGACGCCGACGGCAACATCGTGCTGATTGATGAGGTCTTTACGCCCGACTCTTCGCGCTTCTGGCCGCGGGACGAATGGCGCCCAGGCGAGAACCCGCCCAGCCACGACAAGCAGTTCATCCGCGACTACTTGGAGACGTTGGACTGGGACAAGAATCCTCCAGGCCCCGAGTTGCCCGAAAACATTGTGATGGAGACTCGCGCTCGGTACATTGACATCTACCGCGCGATCACCGGACAGGAACCGGTCTTGTAAAAGCAGGAGCGCTCGCGGCATAAACCGGATGAGCGCTCCGAGGTTCCTCCTAACGGCCCTAACGGCCGCCGGAGTTTTGTTGGGTGCTCGGCTGTGAGGATGGGGAGGTTGGTGTCGTCACTTTCGTCTCCTTGTGGCAGCCAAGAAGGATTGCCGTAAGGAGAACGGCGAGCACAGCGATTACAAGGGAGCGAGTCATCGCTTACCTACCCCCGTGATGGGAGTGGGTGACCTTCGACGCCTGGGCCTCCTTCGCGGGCAGGGGGGCTACCTCAAGGATCGCCACCCCACCAGTTGAGGACCGAACGCTCTGGACCGTACCGATCCCTTGAAGCAACACCCGTGCTTGGGCTACCGACACCGAGATGACTTTGCCGTTCAAGGTGTGGATCCCTTTGGTGGACTTCAGGCTGTCCAGGGTGAAGGTTCCCTTGGCGGCGTACTGCTCGACGAAGGATCGAAGCGCCTCGGTGTCACGCTTCGCTTCCCAGGTCTGCAGCTTGCTTGCCATAGGGCGAAGGGCTTCGTTAGTCGGAGCAAAGAGGGTGATGGGGGACTGTCCGTTCCATGACCCCTTTGCGAGGCCGGAGAGCTCGACCGCATGACGGAACTCAGAGATCTCCCGGTTTGCCTTGGTGGCGTTCAGGAATGCCGAGAATGGATTCGGCACAGCATGCTGGGCATGCGTGGACGACTGATGGTGGGTCGTCTTCGTCCCGACCTTGCTGGTGTGGGTCTGTCCGGCCTGGCTGCCTTGACCCGCGTACACCGCTCCGCCGAGGGCAACGGCGACCACGAAGGTGAGCAGAGTTTTCTTCATCTTAACCTCCGTGCTGGTGCACTTGATAGTAGTCTGTTTCCAGACTCCAACTCTCCATTTACGCCGCCTGGGCGCCAGCTGTTGCACCGACGGGCAAGCAATGGCCCGATCCATGTTCCGAGTTCCAGTGGGTTCCGCGGCGAAGAAAGTATCAGAGGGGCCGGTTTGCGCATCCTGGTGTTGGGTGAGCCCGCGCTCACTCCAGACTACTTTCGATGAGGTGACAAAATGAACAAACCCATGTCTCAGCCCGGGGCGGGACGAGTCCGCCCTACGGCACTGACAATCCTTTTTCTCGTGGCCGGGTGGACGGCGGTCCTGCCAGCAAGAGCGGACAACCGAGATCCCCGTCCCTTTGACTTCGCAGACGAGACGTATCTGACGAACGGCATCGTGCCAGACCGGATCCTGATGCGCGTCAATGGGATGGACGGTGTCTCCGTGTTCGATCAAGCTCCTGATCGCTTTCATCGCGGTGTACGGGTGATCGAGACGACCGGTGGATTCGATGCGTCGGGAAACCTGCTCTACTACAACATCCTTGGGATGCTCATGCCGGATGCTTTTGCCGACAATGAGGACGGGATGAGGGCGCGAGCGATCGCTAACCACTACAGAGCCTTCATCTTCCCCAAGAGGAGCGGAGACCCGCTAAGCCCGGCGCTGCCCAATCGGCGCCAGGACAACGTCTTCGACACACGGGACGGCTACTTCAGCAACAACCCACTCGGCCTGTGGGTTCTCGTCTTCGTCTCCTACACAGATGAAGCGCTCTACTCACTCAAGGGCATGTCCGCTCTCCGACGTATCGCGGAACGGAACGGCGTGGACCTCGATGGAACACCCATCCTCCGCACGGCGGACGAAATTGATGGCCTCGCCCAAGCAGGGCTCGTGCAATTGCGCACTAGACGCCTGGACGGATCTCAGGGCTTTCCGTGGGTCATATGACCGGCGATCAAGGATCCCCGTAGGGGAGCCATCGCAAAGGACGCCTATCTTCAGGTGGTGCGCAGGCCAGACGGCGAACCGCTGGTTCCAGAAATCCTCCGCGAGTTCCTCTGCCTCCAGAGTACTGGCGACTGGTGTCGGTAACGGGTAACGAGGGGGCACATAGTCGGCGCCCGTCGCGGCGATGGACAAATCATCGGTGAACCTCGGGCGCCGACTTGCCGTAGCGAGATCAATGTTTCCGTCCGACCTGAACCGGCACAACCGTCGCCCATCAACGTGCGGTGGAGGGTGCAGTCGAGGCGCTGCACCCTCCATTGCAACTCTTTTCCCGTTTGGGCTGCCCTACTCCGGCTTCAGGTTGATGCGTACCGGCTTGAGCTTCCGGCCACCGAAGTCACGGAATTGGATGATGAGCTTCTTCGCAGACGTGAAGCCTTCTGCGGCGTTCCCGAACCTCAATTCGACGGTGAACGATCCGCCGGGCTGAATCGTCTTGTAGCGATCGTCAAAGGCTGCCGCCTGCATTCTGTGATCGCCCTCATCGAGGACCTGGAGATAGTCGAGGCCCGTTCCGTGGAGTGACGCGGGGCGGTCGCCGAGGTATCGAACCTCGAGAGTCAGCTTGACGCCGGGTCCCCTACCCGTGAATGGATTGGGTATCGGTTCCACTGAATGCACTTTAAAGCGCCAACGTTCGTTCGAAACGTATTCGCCGATGACGCCGTCTATATACTCCTGCTCCTCCATGCCCTTGAGTGGCACGAACTGGATGGAGACCCGATCCTCGGTCACGGTAACGCCGGCTCCAGCCGCCTTGAGCGCGGACGCAGCAACGAAGATCTCCTCGCCATCCACGCGGGCTGCGATGGATGACTTCGTACCATTGACGAACAACGGCTTTTCCGCTGACTGGAGGAACAGCGCCCCGGCACCCAACGTCAAACCCAAAGTGATCCCTGCCAAAAACCTCAGCATGAGGTCAGTATACAGCAGATCTACGCCTCGATCGCGTCCCGTTTAGTTGCGCTGGACTTGCTCTTCTGGAATCGGCTCGAACGTGCCCTCGCCCTTTCGGAAGAGTATCTGGTTGTTCTCGTCCAGGTCTACGACCACCGTGTCGCCCTCTTCGAACCGTCCGAGCAGGACCTCTTCGCTCAGCGGGTCCTCGATGTAGCGTTGGACGGCACGGCGAAGCGGGCGGGCGCCCATGTCCGGCGCGTAGCCCTCTTTGGCGAGGAACTCTCGGACCGCGTCCGTGATCTCCACGCGGATCTTGCTGCGCGACGCCTGCTCGTTCAGGCGAGCGATCATCAAATCCACGATCTGGTAGATCTCTTCCTTGGTGAGGTGGTGGAAGACGATCACTTCATCCACGCGGTTCAGGAACTCCGGACGGAACAGCTTCTTCATCTCCGAAAGCATCTTGTTCTTCATCGCTTCGTATGCCTTCGGATCATCCGGGTCGAACGAGACCTCGCGGAAGCCGATACCGCGCTCTTCTTCAAGAGGTCGGACGCCAACGTTCGAGGTCATGATGATGACCGTATTTCGGAAGTCCACGACGCGGCCCTGTGAGTCCGTCAGGCGCCCGTCTTCCATCACCTGAAGTAGGATGTTGAAGACTTCCGGATGCGCCTTCTCGATCTCGTCGAGCAGCACCACGCAGTACGGGTTCCGGCGAACGGCTTCCGTCAACTGACCGCCCTCTTCGTGGCCGACGTATCCCGGCGGGGCGCCGATCAATCGGCTGACGGCGTGTTTCTCCATGTATTCGGACATATCGATCCGAACCATGTTGTTCTCGTTTTCGAAGAGGTAGCTGGCCAGCGCCCGAGCCAACTCGGTCTTTCCGACGCCCGTCGGCCCCAGGAAGAGGAACGTGCCCATGGGTCTCTTTGGGTCCTTCAGTCCGCTTCTCGCGCGACGGACCGCCTTGGAGACGGCGACAACAGCGTCGTGTTGCCCGATGATCCGCTTGTGGAGGTCGTCCTCCATGCGGAGCAGCTTCTGGCTCTCGGTCTCGACGATGCGCGATACAGGAATGCCCGTCCAGGACTCGACGACGCTGGCGATCTCCTCCTCGGTGACGACAGGCTCCGGCGCCGTTTCCTTCTTCCACTGCTCTTCCCGCTCGCGAATCGAGGTTTCGAGCGCTTCGACTTCCGCGCGGAGCGCTGCGGCTTCCTCCGAGTCCTTTTTCCGCTTCTCGATATGCTCGAGTTCGGTCTTTTTCTTTTCCAGCGTGACCTTGTCCTTCCGGATGTCTACGGGCGGAAGGCTCTGCTGAAGTCGGACGCGGCTCGCGGCTTCGTCCATTAGGTCAATAGCCTTGTCCGGCAGCGTGCGATCGCTGATGTATCGGCTGGAGAGATCCACGGCTGCGGCGATCGCGTCGTCGCGGATCTCGACATTGTGGTGAGCCTCATATCGCCCTCGGAGGCCCTTGAGGATTTCGACGGCCTCCTCGGGCGAAGGCTCTCGCACCTGCACAGGCTGGAAGCGACGCTCAAGAGCCGGATCCCGCTCGATGTACTTGCGGAATTCGTCTTGAGTCGTCGCGCCTATGCACTGCAACTCCCCTCTTGCCAGGGCGGGTTTCATGATGTTGGAAGCATCAATCGCGCCTTCTGCGGCGCCCGCACCCACAAGAGTGTGGAGCTCGTCCACAAAGAGGATGACCTCGCCATCCGCCTTGCGGACCTCCTCCATGACGCGCTTCATCCGCTCTTCAAACTCGCCGCGGTACTTGGTTCCAGCCACCATTGCGGCAAGATCGAGCGCGACGATGCGCTTGTCACGGATCTGTTCAGGGACGTCACCTGAAACAATTCGTTGCGCAAGCCCTTCGGCGACGGCGGTCTTTCCTACGCCCGGCTCGCCGATGAGGCAGGGGTTATTCTTGGTTCGGCGGCAAAGGATCTGCATGACGCGCTCGATCTCCTGCTGGCGCCCGATGACCGGGTCGAGGCGATCTCTGCGCGCCATCTCGGTCAGGTCCCGACCGAATTCGTCCAACGTCGGGGTCTGCGACCGCCGGGCACGAGGCATCTCGTTGTCTTGAAGCGCGAGGACCTCTGCGCGCGCCCGCTCGATGTCCACTCCCAGTTTGGCGAGCACACGACCGGCCAAGCCTTCTCCCTCGCGAATCAGCCCGAGAAGCAGGTGCTCCGTACCGATGTAGTTGTTGTTCAGGCTTCGGGCCTCGTCGTAGGCGAGGTCAATGACCCGCTTGGCACGCGGCGTGAGCGACATCTCCTGGACGGTGCGGCGGTCGGCGCGAGGCAGTTGCTTTTCGACTTCCTCGCGAACGCGCTCGAGGCTCACACCCAGCTTGTCGAGCACGCGCGCCGCCACGCTGTCCTCGTCTCGCACCAGGCCGAGAAGCAGGTGCTCGGTGCTGACGTAGCCCTCACCGAACTTCTGCGCCTCTTCCTGAGCGTAGAAGACAACTTTTCGTGCTCTTTCTGTAAACCTTTGCCACATGATTCTTGCTACTTTTCCTACGCCGAAGCACAAGCCCCCGCGTAAGCATCGCGTCTATTTAGACGACTGACAGGGCCCTTTTGGGCCAATAACCTTACCTGACATGACCCTCGCCCCTTGTTCTCATTGTCGGCGTTCGGCCCGTCCACACAGAGGCGAACCGGTCCAACTCTCGCAAGAGGCGCGCCCGACGAACGTTCCACGCGGGCTCGGAAGGGCCGATCCACACGAGGCTCGTCGTCGCGTCCAAGGCTTGGACGGGTAGGTCGAGGGCGCCTGTCACTGCGCCCAGACGGAGCCACCCGAGCAGCCGAATGGCTTGCGCCGCCGTCAGGCTCTCCGCCGTACGGATTTCGTCGTAGGTCAGGTCAACCCTGTACCGGATAAAGTCTTGTCCAAGGCTTGCTCGCGCTTGGTATTCCTGATCTATTAAACCCCGAATGACCCCATAAAGTTCCAGGGTATTTCGGCGCAGGGAGCTAATTTGCGCGAAGGCGCCCCAGCCTGGGGTTCCCTCGCCGAGAGGGCCTCGCACTTCATACCCATCCTGCCGCAGTTGGGCGACGATCCCGTGGATCCACCCTCGCGCCGACAACCCCGCTATGTGCAGCATCGCACCGATCCTCCTGCCCGAACCGCAGTTCGTCGGACAAGCGGTCAAAAAACCCATTTCCGGCGACTCCGCGAACGGGAGTTCTTCTCCAAGGGTTCGTTCCACCTGCAGCGCGAGAGTCTCCCCGTATTGTGGCGAGAGTCCCGGAGTGACGGCCTGAATGCGGAGGTGGTCCTCTTCGTTCACGAGGACGCTCGCCGACCTGTCCTCGTTCAACAGAAGCAATCGCCCCGGGTCGCCCCACCGAAAGTCGTGGGATACCAGGCGACTGCCGACGAGGATCGCCTTCTCCGCCTCGCTTAGTTGCTCTCGTACCTCCCACGCGAGCGTCGAGCGAACGCGTCGGGCCAGGGCGATCAGCGCGTCCGAGCGCTCCCTGTGGGGGAACGCAAAACCCTCCACGCTCCGCGCAATTCGAACTCGGCTCGACAGTACCACATCTCTCCACGGAGCATCGCCCGTCAGCCAGTAGGGCGGCTTGACGACGCGCAAAAGAGCCTCGAGCCATGAGTCGAACGCCTCGTGTGCCGGCACAAGTCGGATGTTAGCACGAAGCACGCCAGCCGTTTGCGTCTTGACATCCTGCCGCACGGCGACGCATAATCCGCCGCCCACAACTATGTTCACTCTTGCTGGCGTTGACGTTTATTTGCAGACCGATCAGATCCCGGATGTTCCCAAAGAGCACGGGCCGCTGAAGCTGGTCATGATGATGAACCGTGGCATGCGCGTTTGGCCGGGCGAGCCACCTCAGATGCACTTTCTGGATTTGACGCGCCTTCGCTACGAAGGCGAAGGTGTCACCACGGAAGACATCGAGTCGCTTCTCGCGGAGCTTTCGAAGAAGGGATTCACGTGGGCGAAGGCTCAAAAGCTGTTCACCGAGGACGGAGAGAAGAAGTACAGCCAGCCGTACTAAAGGAGATTTCAAGAACAGATGGCGCATCAGGTTTGTATTATCAAGGGGGACGGAATCGGCCCCGAAATCACAGAAGCTTGCCAAAAGATCCTCGACGCCGCCGGCGTTGACATCGACTGGATTGAAGTAGACGCGGGTCTGAAATGCGTTGAAGCGGGCGAACCGATCGTCCCGGACCGGACGATCGAGAAGATCCGCGAGGTCGGGGTTGCGCTCAAGGCGCCGATGACGACACCGATCGGAAAGGGCAGCGTCAGCCCGAACGTAACGCTTCGGAAGCGGCTGGATCTCTACGCTTGCGTTCGACCGGCGCGCTCGCTACCCGGAGTCCCCACACCGTTCGAGGGCTTGGACATCGTCATCTTCCGCGAAAACACGGAGGACCTGTATGCGCAGATCGAGTACATGGCGACGCCGACGGTGGCGACCGGCATCAAACTCATCAGCGAATACGCCAGCGAACGAATCATTCGCGCAGCCTTCGAGTTCGCGCGAAAGAACAACCGGCGCTCCGTTACCTGCGTTCATAAGGCGAACATCATGAAGGTCGCCGACGGTCTCTTCCTTCGAACGTTCCAGCGTGTTCGAGAGGACTACCCCGACATCGAGAGCTGGGACACGATCGTTGACGCACTGTGCATGCAACTCGTGACGAAGTGGCGGAACTTCGATGTGCTCGTGATGCCGAACCTCTATGGCGACATCGTGAGCGACCTCGCAGCCGGAATGATGGGCGGTCTCGGCGTCGCGCCGGGCGGGAATTACGGCGAAAACTGCGCCGTCTTCGAGGCGGTACACGGTTCCGCGCCCAAGTACGCAGGGCTCGACAAAGTGAATCCGATGGCGCTCACGCTATCTGCAACGCTCATGCTGCGCCACCTGGGTGAGAGCCAAGCCGCAAAGGCGATCGAATCGGCAATCGAGCGCACGCTCATCAAGGGAATCAAGACCTACGACCTTCTGGGCGATGCGAAGACGAGCGAGTTCGCCGCCGCCGTAGTTAGCGAGCTGAAGGGCTAGGTCCGACCTGCGCTACCGCGCGTGGATTTCGATCTGATCGAAGTACGTCTGGAACCCGCCGAGCGTGAACGGGAAGAACACGATCTGGCGCACCTCCACCTCGATCCGCCCATCGCCCGACCGAATAAAGCGGGCCGCGTTGGGCACCGTGAAGGTGCGCGCGGTCTCCTCCATCGTCATCGGGTATTGAGACACCGCAATCAGATCGTCCGTCACCCAGTCGCGCAAGAAGAGCGTCGTCTGAGCGCTCGCGTCCGTGATGCGCCCCTCCACCCTGATCTCAATCGTATCAGGGTTCAGCCGTCGGGTCGTTGCGGCAAGGCGAAGCCGCATCAGGTGAGGTTGCGAGACCTGACCCGTTACCTTGGCGCGCGTTACTAGGTACGAGTCGTCCGAATGCCTCAACTCGGGAATGCCGCCCGACAGCAACTGCCCCTCGAGGACGGTAAGCTCCCTGATCTCCGCTGGGCAGTCGAGGTCGAACACGTACACCGCGCCCGCCTGTTCGCCGTTCTCGTTGTCCTCCTGGTGCGAGCCTACGATTGCCGTCCCGTCATCGGCGATCGAAATGCCCCAGCCCATCCGGTCTATCGGAGCGCCGCCCTCAGCCAGTAGTTCGCCGATCAGGCGCCATCCGAGGCCTCTCTTCTCCCAGACGTACGCGCCACCACGATAGAGGTAACGCCCCCGAGAGCCCGCCACAATGCGACCGAAGCGAAAGTCGAGATGGCGGCCCAGCG
Organism: Armatimonadota bacterium; assembly: GCA_003695835.1. Taxonomy (GTDB): domain Bacteria; phylum Armatimonadota; class Fimbriimonadia; order Fimbriimonadales; family ATM1; genus J051. The sequence continues at coordinate 3,221 of RFHN01000201.1, read as the reverse complement.
CGTCATCCGGCGCGCCATCCGGAAGCGTCAGCATCGCCGTTTGGAAGAACGCCTGGCCGGTGGCTGCGCGCTCGAACACGAAAATGGCCCCAACATCAATCTCGTCCGGATACCGGTAAGCACCGGCGACCAGCATGTTCCCCTCGAGGCCGACGCTGATTCCCAACTCGTCCTCATTGCTGCCGCCCTGCTGCCGGATCTTCTGCGCCTGCGACCACGCGCCGCTCCCATCACGCTTGAAGACGTACACCGCGCCGGGCTGGCTGTTCGTCCAGTCACCCGGCGCGCCGGCAACCACCGTGTCGCCCTCAATATCGACCGAGTGCCCTAACCGCGCGAACACCCGGCCATCATTCGCGGTCAGCCGCGCCTTCTGAACCCACTGCCCGCTCTGGTTGCGCTCGAAGATGTACACGGCGCCATCTTGCGTGTTCCGCGTGTAATCGAAAGGCGCCCCAACCACGAGTGTGCCGCCGTCAACTGCCAGCGAACCGCCGAACCCAGCGCCAAGCTGCGCGCCCTGCCCCGTGGACTTCTGAACTTCGATCCACCGCGTGCCGTCGAAATCGAAGACATATACGGCGCCGTGGTTCCCGTTGGCGTACTGCGCCCCAACGAAGAGGGAGCCAGCTCGCAGGGCAAGCGCCGAACCAAATGCGTCCCCACGCCGGCCATCTCTCGCCCGCAGAATGCCGGACGGCTCCCATCCGCCACCGGCGCTGCGCCGAAACACATGAACCTCGCCCTGCTCGTCGGGGCTGTCACAACTGGCGAAGCACCAGTCACCGCGCGAAACAATGTTCCTACCGAAGTTGAGGCCGGGGGCGCCGTCGGTCGCCAGGAGCCGTTGCGCCTGGCACTGAGCGGCCGCAGCCGCCCCCAAGGCGGCAACTACCGCACCGGCAACCAGCCTCAACGCGAGCGTCATCTCTTAGAGTGTACCGCAGAGTTGAACGATGTCGGTGTCAAATCGCCCTGATGAAGCGTCTAACCGGGTAGGAGAACGAAGATGAACGCATCACTCTGTTCGGTTCCTCTTGCCGGGACGCTCCTCGCCGGAGGGCTGTGGCTCGCAACCTCGCGCGGAACGGAGACACAGGATCCACCATTCAACACAAAGATGGAACTCAAGGGAAGCACCGTCTTCGTCCAGTCGAACTGGAACATCAACGGCACCGGCGGCGGCGCGACCGACGCCAAAGCGAGCATGGAGTCGGGAGGCTTGACCCTGAAGTTGGATACCGAGAACCCCAGCAACCCGCGCATCCAGTTCAAGAGGCAGTTAATCGTCGGCGATGGGGTCTCGTGGGCGTGGCTCAGGATCAACATCAACGATGTGGATAACGTCGGGTTCTACCTCGGACTCTACTCGCTGGACAGCGACCCTCGTAACGGCGAACCCACCTACGCAGCCTACTTCAGGAAGGACGAATCCGACACGCAAGTAGATCTCAGAACCCGCAATAACGACAGCGGCAACACGGAAGCCGACAAGTTCTCCATTTCCGACAATACCCCATTCGAGTTGGTCATCAAGATGGACGGCTCCCTCTCAACCAACAAGGTCACCTTCTACTGGCGGAACAGCCCGACGGCGCTCTGGAACAGTCAAGAGGTAACCGCCAGCGCGCCCGGCGACTCCGCAGGCCTGCACTTCTCGCTGATGGCGTTCAACGACGACCTCGACCCACCAGACGGGTTGAACTTGGTAGCAGAGGTGTTCGAAACGGAGGCACCCGTGGCGGGTGGCTCATCCGGGCTCGAAGCGTCGGCGACAGCAGACGCCCACGCCTCCCTACCGCTTCGATTCATCACGCGCGGTCGCCCGCCCATGCTGATGGATGCTCTGGGCATGGATGACCCGCCCTCTCCCACCGACGTGAGCCTCAAGGGCAGCATGGTGTTCGATTACGAGTCTGCCGCGAGCCCGGGAAGCTGGGATGTCTTTCGATCTGAGACTTCTTACTTGTTCTTTGATGAATTCGGGCTGAAGGCGTATCCTGGCGGCGAGGGGCCGGTGGTCGTCCAGCACAAGCGGGAGTTCACTCCAGAGTCGCGAAAGAATGCCTGGGCATCCTTTCGCATCCGCGTCGACCATGGGGACGAAGAGCCTACATACTTCGGTTTCTTCAGCTTGGACGACAACCCGTTCGAAAGCGCTCCATCAGGGATGGCATGCTTCGAGACGGTTCCGCAAGGTTCTGGGACCGAGAAGTTCGACCTTTACGCCGTAACCAAGTCCTCCTCCGGCCTCCCCAGTCGCAAACTGCTTGAATCGGACGTCAGCAAGCACGCTATTCGGGACTGCGTCGTCAAGATTGAAGGAACAGGCAAAGTCGTGTTTTGGTACAAAGACTCCCAGTCTTCGACATGGAGCAACCCGGAAGAGTTCACCTCGAATCTTCCCAACGGCGCCGTACGCTACTCGTTCGCCATGGACTCGGCGAGCAGCGCCGCCCACATCCTGCTTCGCGTCTTTGAGTTCACCGAGGACTGACCCACGCAGGCGCAGCGACAGGGCGGGACGGATGAGCCCGGCGCAGTTGCGCCGAACACCGCATATCACTGCGCGAACGGCGTGCGTGCGGCATCCGCCATAATCGCCCCCGAATGCGAGGGGAGAGCGAGTGATTACGGTCGGCGTGCCGAAAGAGACTGCGCCGGGTGAGCGGCGTGTAGCCCTTACCCCTGACGGAGCCAAGGAACTCATCTCGCGAGGCTGCAAGGTCCTCGTCGAAACGGGCGCAGGCTCTGCCGCACCTTTTCCGGACAGCCAGTACGCCGAGGCTGGCGCGGAGGTCGTCGGTTCTGCGGCACAGGTGTACGAAGGGAGCGACGTCGTCCTGAGGGTCAACGGTCCCAAGGAGGCGAACGGGGACATCCGGCTCCTGAAGAACGGAGCGGTGCTGATCGCGATGTTCGATCGGGATGTTCCGCTCGACACGATTCGGGTTCTTGCAGCGCAAGGGGTTACGACGTTCGCCCTCAACCTGATCCCGCGCATCAGCCGCGCCCAAAGCATGGACGCCCTCAGCAGCATGAGCACGCTCGCCGGCTACAAGGCGGTGATTCTTGCGGCGGAACGGCTTCCCCGCTTCTTCCCGATGCTGATGACGGCGGCGGGGACGATGCCGCCGGCGCGCGTTTTCGTGGTTGGTGCAGGCGTCGCGGGATTGCAGGCGATCGCGACCGCACGACGGCTCGGCGCCCTTGTGGAGGCG
>RFHN01000200.1 GCA_003695835.1 Armatimonadota bacterium | reverse complement strand
TGGCTGGATCGGCTTGCCGCGATAGAGCTTCTGCACTTCGACAGTAACGTAATCTTCCGTGGCGAGAGGTTCGCAGAGGTTCACCAAAAATGGATCTGGCTCATTCTCGATCCGCCCGGACGCCAGCAGATTCCCCGTTTCCAAAACGTTCAGGCACGCATCGTCCGGCGTGTCGTTGAAGTCTCCCAGGACGATCACGTTCTTGTCCCCCTTGCTGCGAATCCAAGCCGCCAAGAAGCAACTCGCCGCAATCCGCCTGGGCTCGGTCGTCGCACGGCCACCGCTGCGGCTCTTGTAATGCACTACATACACGGCCACCGTCTCTTCCGACGGGAGGCTGAGGTAGACGCGTAGCGGATCCCTTTGGTCCGGGTACGCCTCGTCATACAACGCACCTTGGAACAACGCGACCGGTTCGGACACGAACCGGATCGGTTTTCGCACGGCGACGGCGAGGTTCTGATTTTTCCCTCCCTCGGCAGCCATCGCGATTTCGTACTCAGCGGGTAGGACCTGTCTGAGCGCGGCGACGCTCGCGACCTCTTGCAGGGCAAGCACATCGGCATCGAGATGACGGATGACGCTTCGGATGTTTTGGATTCGTTCCTCGCTAACGGTTTCGTCGAGCCACATCAGATTCCATGTTGCGACCCTCACGCGCTTCGGCGACCCGTCGTTCTGAGCGCCGGTTTCCGCGCGAGCGACCGCCCCGTTCATGGGAGATTCCGCACGCTTCGCTTTGCCGCACTCCGTCTCGAGCAGAGTGAACGTAATCGCCGCTACGAGCAGGAAACCCAACGCGGGAAGATAGGTGCGCAGAGATTTCATTGCGCCGCTTCCTTGATCGCCTCTGCCATCGCGGCGATGTGCTCCGGCGTCGTTCCGCAACAGCCGCCGAGGTATGCGACCCCTTGCTCACGCATGCGCTGCGCGTGTTCGGCGAACGCGGACGGCGGAACCTCGCGGTCGAAGCGCCAAGCCGTGTCGGGGTCAGGGACACCGTTGTTCGCATAACAGCCTAACGGCAGTTTCGCGCGCTCGATCAAGAGCTCGATCGCGCGTTCAATCACCGGAATCGCCGCGCAGTTGACCATAAAAGCTTCTGCACCTTCATTATACGCAATATGCTCTGCTTCTGCGATCCCTTCACCGGAGAGCAACCGCATCGGGTCCTCGTTGGAAGGGTTGACGGAAACCCAGAAGGGAGCGTCCAACCTCTGGGCGGCTCGGATCGCGGATCGCATTTCGGGAATGTGATTCATCGTTTCGATGAGCAGCACGTCCGCGCCCGCCTCGAGCATCCAGTCCATGAGCTCCAGAAACTCATCGTCCGCAGCGCCTGGCGAGAGGTCCGGCCGATAACAGTCCTCAAGGGGAGCGACTGAGCCTGCGACGAGGACGCGTTTCTCCGCCCCACCGTCGGCCCGCGCTTCGAGAGCAAGCTCGATCGCGCGGCGGGTCAGGCTTCGGGCTAACGAACGACCCTTGCCCACCTTTTCGAGAGTCCTGGTTTGGGTGCGGAAGGTGTTTGCCGTCAGCACCTCGGCGCCGGCGTCAAGGTACTCGCGATGGATCTGGAAAACGAGATCGGGCCGTTCGATCAAGGCCCAGGCGGACCAGAGAGGCAGTTCAACTCTGGCGCCCCGCCGCTGCAGCTCGGTACCCATCGCGCCGTCCAAGAGGACCACGCGTACAGTTTATTCTCATGCGCGTGCGCTTGGGGTCGCCCGTTATCCGGCCTGATCGAAAAACGAGCTGTCCACGGACGGCCGGTACGCCTTTCGGGCCGCCCGGAACGCCCGCTGCGAAGCCATGCCGTCGAGCGCTTCGGTAGCCGTGCGCTCAAGAAGCGCCTGCAAGTCCAGTTCGGCCGCTTGTACGGCTCGCAGCTCCCGCTCCGCGTCGGGGACGTCGTCGCAGGATTCCAGCTGGGTGAGCAGTTGCTCTCTCCGCCTCAGCAGCTGTCCGGCTGTCTCCCAATCCCCGAACTCGACGGCGTCAATCGCGCTAAGCGTCACAGCAAGCAACGACTCAGCGATCTTCTTCGCGGATTCATGGTGTCCCAATCGCGTCCTCCTGAGGTTTCTGGGCTGCCTCCGCCCAGGCGTCTCGAAGCGGTTCGATCACCCGCACCACCTCCTCCACGCGCGCTGCGTCATCCTCGATGTTCGCCTGGATGAGGCGCTGAATGCAGTAGTGGTAGAGCGAGGCCAGGTTCTTGGAGATCTCGCCGCCTTTCTCCATGTCCAATCCAGCAGTGAGTTCGGAGAGGATCCTCTGAGCGCGCAGCAGTTCGGAGTTCTGGCGATCGAGGTCCCTTTCCTCGATTGCGCCCTTGGCTGCCCGGAGGGACTGCAAGAGACCGTCGTAGAGCATGACGACCAAGTCAATCGGTCGAGCGGTCTCGACCGCCTGCTTCCTGTATGCCCCTATCGCGCTCCGAAACTCCGTTGACACGAATGCGTTGGCCCTCCGCCGCACCGATAGTATCGGCAGGCGGAGGGCCTTTATTCAGGTTCGGAGCGTTCTACGGGCGGTACGAGTACGTCCCGGCTTGGGTGATGACGTACCGGTCGCCGCGACGTTCGAGATAGAACGTCAGCCAGGTTCTTTGCTGCGCGTTCCAGGCATCTACGAACTCGTGCCGAGCGACAACCCACAGGCCGCCATCCCGCGTCTTCTGCACCTTTTCCACAACAAAGTTGCGCGTATACACGCTCTCGATCATATCCGCGGTGATGTCGTAGTAGTCGTCACTGCTCAGCGAGTAGGCATAGTCGCCGTCCACATAGATATCCACGGTCGTATTCCGCGGAACCAGGGCATCCAGCGACGAAACGTCGGAGTACCGGAACGCGTCCACCAGGCGGCTCACTGTCTCGTCTACGATCGAGTAGTTCGAGTAGTGGTAGCCGCCGCCGTAGCCGTAGTTGTAACGACTGCCGTAGCCGCAATAGACCCACCGAAGCGGATCGCCAAAGATCACAACGACCCTCGGCGTGACGATGATCACGCGCCGCGAGTAGATGTACGGCGGGCAGGTCCAGTAGTAGTAGTACGGTGAGAAGTAGCAGTCGCCCGGAACGGGGTAGTACACGTAGTAGCCGTATCCGTAGTGCCAGGGCTGCCAATACGGGTCGTAGTGATAGTATCCGACCCTGAGGCCCACTCGATAGGCTTCGCTTCGTTGAACGAGGTACGGAAGCGAACCTCGGTTACTCGAGCTCGAAACGACCGGCTTGGGCAGCGAGGCCAGACCAGGGCTGCGCCCATCGGACGGTCGCCCGAGATTCAATGGCTGCGTGGGCTGGGGCGCCTTCGTGGGCAACGGCTTGAAGCCACCCGTACGAGGCTGGTAAGCCGGCCCATCGTCGCGCCGCCTTTCCTCCGGACGAAACTCGCTCGGAGCGCCTGGTCCACGGAGGTAGTCGTCCCCCTTCCGCAGATAGTCGTTGCCCTTCCGAAGGTAGTCGTCGCCTGAGGGACCTTTCGACGGCCCCGTACCGCGCGGCGTGCTTGGGGGCGGATTGCTCGGGCCTTTCTGAGGAGGCGGGGACTTCTCAGGAGTCGTCGGTGGCTTGCTCGGACCCTTCTGAGGAGGCGGCGACTTCTCCGGGGTCGTCGGTGGCTTGCTCGGACCCTTCTGAGGAGGCGGGGACTTCTCAGGAGTCGTCGGTGGCTTGCTAGGGCCTTTCTGAGGAGGCGGGGACTTCTCGGGGGTCGTCGGAGGAACCTTTGATTGCGCGGCGACCCAAGTACTGGTGAAGAGGGCCAAGCCGCTCAGAACACAAAGAAGACGTTTCATCAGACATCACACTCCTTGCAGGACTGCCTGCTTTCAGTGTACAGCAAGAGCGACCCTGATGGCGGCCGATCTTGCTACTCCTGCGTGAGTCTGACGTGTGTCTCCCGGAATCGGTACAGCCCGGGACTATGAACCCCCACCCGTCGCGGAGGCGACCTTGGGACCCCTCGAGCGGCTGGACTGGGCTGCCAACTCCGTGGCCCTCGCGTAGTCCTGCCGTAGCGAGGTGCGGAAACTCATGACCGTCTCCACTTCCAAGGGGTTCAGGCGAGCGTACGGGCTGCCGATGAAGACCGGGCCCATGATTCTGTCCCGGTCGGGCACGTCCCCTAAACCGAAGGCGTGTCCCAGTTCGTGGGCGACAATGTGCGTGATCTCGTCAGCGGTGAAGTATCTCCCCTGGCTCGCCCACTTCGAGATTCGGATCTCGCCGTCCAGCTCCACGTAGTGTACTGATCGTCCCCATTGGATCCGCCGCGTCATTCGCAGCTGGCCCTTCGTGTGGGGGTCCGAGGTAGGGATGGTGTCCACGAACCGGATGACGACTTGCCCCGTGTCGGAAGGCGTGCCGTTGAGGACGAACGGCATGTCGGCCCCGAGGGCGGCTTGCCAGAGGCCGACGCCGCGCTCGATCCCCGCCTGAAACGTGGGGCGAAGGTTGGCCGGTACACCGGTGAAGTCAATCGTAATCGGCGTGCCCTCCGGCACGAGCAGCAGCTCCAGCATGGCAAGCGCTTTGTGCGGCTCTGCCTCGGCAGCTGCAACGGCTTTCGAGTAATACTCGGTAATGTGAGGGTCGAGGGCGGCCGGTAGCTGTAGAGCGCCCGCTGTCCACGCTGTCCACAACACAAATGCGCTAACCATCACGTTCCTCCTGCCGCCCCTAAGTTCCTTTCCGCATAACGAGTCTGCACCCTTCGGTAACGAAGACAGGATGCCGCGGACGCGCGCAAAAATACCTGATGGCCCGAAGCAGGCACCACGTTTCAAGTAGAATCTAAGGCATGGCAGTCGCCACCTCAACGCAAATGGATCGGATCGTAGAACTCTTGGGAAGCGAGGCGGATTCGCTTCTCCATCACGAGTGCAAAACGATCTCGAAGGATCGTCTCCACGCCCCGGGCCCCGATTTTCTCGACCGAGTGTTCAGCCAAACGGACCGCAACAACAAAGTGCTGGTCAATCTTCAACGGCTTTATGGTACGGGGCGTCTGGCCAACACCGGCTACCTCAGCATCCTGCCGGTTGATCAAGGGGTCGAGCACAGCGGCGGGGCGTCGTTCGCGAAAAATCCGGACTACTTCGACCCGGAGAACATCGTCCGGCTCGCGATCGAAGGGGGGTGCAATGCGGTCGCCTCAACGTTCGGAGTCCTCGGGTCCTGCGCTCGGAAGTACGCACACAAGATTCCTTTTATCGTAAAAATCAACCATAACGAGCTGCTGACCTATCCGAACAAGTTCGATCAAGTCCTCTTTGGCACGGTCGAGCAAGCATGGGACATGGGAGCGGCGGCTGTCGGGGCCACAATCTATTTCGGGAGCGAAGAGTCCAGCCGGCAGATTGTCGAGATCGCGGAAGCGTTCCAGGCCGCGCACGAGCTCGGAATGGCGACGGTCTTGTGGTGCTACCTCCGGAACAGCGCGTTCAAGAAGGACAAGGATTATCACGTCGCAGCCGACCTGACCGGCCAAGCCAACCACTTGGGCGTAACGCTGCAGGCCGACATCATTAAACAAAAACTTCCCGAAAACAACGGCGGATACCTCGCGCTCAATGCCGACGGCGTCAGCTACGGCAAGATAGACAAACGCGTCTACTCCGAATTGACGACGGATCACCCGATCGACCTGACGCGGTATCAGATCGCGAACTGCTACATGGGCCGCGTCCCGCTCATCAACAGCGGTGGGCCATCCGGCGAGAACGACTTTGCGGAGGCCGTCCGAACAGCCGTCATCAACAAGCGGGCCGGTGGAGCGGGGTTGATCAGCGGCCGAAAGGCGTTCCAACGTCCGATGGAAGAGGGCGTTCAACTCCTGAACGCAATTCAAGACGTATACCTCTGCGACCAAATCACGCTTGCATGAAAGGGCGCCTCTTGATCGCTCTCGTCGCCGGTCTGGCCGTCTTGGGCTGCTCGCAGCAGGCGCCCACCGATTCTCTTCCGTCCCATCCGGCGAGCGACACGAACACGACGTCCAGCTCGCAAGAGCAGTCCGTCTCTTTTGTCGGAACGTGGAAGCTGCAGATCACGGACGATCTCAAGGAAGCTGCAGCCAAACTCAACCAACCGCCGCCGGAAATCGCTCTCGAAGCGCACGATGACGGAACCTTCGACCTATGGGGCCGCACGGCGAACGGAGAGTTTGAAGTCAGCGGCGAGTACTTCGTCCAGGGGCGTCGCGTGACGCTGCGTGCGAAAGAGGTGGACGGCCGGCCGCCCCTGCTCCAAAGCGAGGACGACCCGCGTTCCGGAACTGTATCAGAAGATGGTCAGACCTTCACCGACGAGTCAGGCTCGATTTGGAAGCGGTCCCAAGAGTAAAAAGCAAACATGCCACGAATCGAAATCTCCCGAACCGTCCAGGCGCCCCTCGAGAAGCTCGTCGAGATTGCGCGCAATGTCGAGCGTTATCCCGAGATCATGCCCGATGTCAAGAGCATCGAAATCGTAGAGAAGTCGGAGGACGGACGGCGGCAAGTGACGCGCTGGGTTGGCACGATCAGTCAGTTCAAGATGACCGTCAAGTGGACGCAAGAAGAGACTTGGAACGAAGATTTCACTCGTGTCGACTTCCGTCAGACGGAAGGTGATTACGACAAAATGGAAGGATACTGGGAGTTCAAGCCGGCGGATGGACAGACAGAATTCACATCCGTCTTGGAGTACGAATACCGCGTCCCCTTGCTCGGCCCCTTGGTCTCCAAGGTCATCCACATGCTCGCAGAGCAAAACGTTCGAAGTGCGATGGACGCAATTGCAAAGGAAGCCGAAGCCTAATTCGCTCCTGAAACCATCTCCTCTTCGGGTTCCGGCTCCGGCATCGCGGCGAGCACCTCACGAGCGTCGAGCGGGTCCGAAATCGGCTCGTCCAGAACGATCTTTCCGTCTCGGAATCGGATGATTCGCTTGCAGTGTCGAGCGACATCCTCTTCGTGCGTCACCAAGAGAATCGTTCGTCCCTCTCGGTTGAGGTCCTGGAACAGCGCCAGAATCTCTTCGCTCGAGCGAGAGTCCAAGTTGCCCGTCGGCTCGTCCGCGAGCACGAGAACCGGATCGTTGACAATCGCTCGCGCGATTGCGACGCGCTGCTGCTGACCGCCGGACAGCTCGTTCGGTTTGTGATCCATGCGAGCGGCAAGCCCGACCTTCCGCAGCGCCTCTTCCGCCAGCCTTGTCCGCTCGCGAACGCCAGCGTACAGCAGCGGCAGCTCCACGTTCTTGAGCGCGGTCGTGCGCGGAAGCAGATTGAACGTCTGAAAGACGAAACCGATCATCTGGTTGCGCACTCTTGCCAGCTCGTTGTCGTTCAGCCGCGAGACCTCGCGCCCATCGAGGATTACTTCCCCGGATGTGGGCCGGTCTAAGCACCCAACGAGGTTCATGAAGGTGGATTTGCCCGAACCGCTCGGCCCCATGATCGCCACGAACTCGCCCGGCATCACCTTCACGGAGACGCCGCGCAAAGCGTGGACCACCACCTTGCCCATGTGGTAATCCTTCGTGAGGTCTCGGGTCTCGACGATGGGCGTCATCGGAGCAGACCCTCCTCGCCAGGAAGCGGGTCGCCTATGACGAGATTCAGGCGCACCACCGCCACGTAGTAGTCGAACACCGCTTGGACGTAGTTCGTCTCCGCCGTTACGAGGGCGACCTGCGCAGTCGTAACATCGAGGACGCTCGCGGCTCCTTCGCTCTGGCTTTCGGATGCCGCGCGGAAGTTCTCCCGAGCCGCCTCCAACGCAACCTGCGCAGCCTGAAGACGCTGGAAGGACAGGTCCCAGGTCGTGTACGCACTCTCGATCTCGCTCAATGCCTCCCGTTCCTGCTGTTGAAGCTGAAGGCCCGCAGCCTCGAGCTGCAACTTGCTTTGGCGCACGCTCTCGCGCGCCCGACCTGCGTCAAACAGGGGATAGCTGACGAGAAAGGTGAGCGAGCGGTTCTGAGTGTTGTTCGGCTCGAAGTTCTTCGTGAAATCAATGGAGAGCGTCCAGTCGAGGCTGGCCTCGCGCTCGGCGCTCAACAGCGAGTATCGCTGCGCCTCTCGCTGCCGTCGCGCCTGGACCAAGTCGGGCCGCTGCTGAAGTCCTTTCTGTACCGCTTCGTCCAATGAGAGCGTCGGAGGAAGAGGGTTGGCGGGAGGACCCGGATCAACCAGCGGGGGGAGCGGCTTGTCGCTCGGCCAGCCGATGGATGCCCTCAGCGCCGCTTCCGCGTTGATCACGGCGTTCCGAGCGGAGATCTGGTCCACGCGTGCGTTAGCGAGGTCGGCCTCGGCCTGTAAGATGTCTTTCCGCGGCGCTGTCCCTTGCTCGACACGGCGGCGAGTCGCGTCTAAGGTCTGCTCCGCGCGCTGCACCTGGGCGTCCGCCACCTTGAGAAGCTCCTGCGCGCGCAGCAGGTCGTAATACTGTTGAATCGTCGAGAAGAGCACCTGGCGCACCGTCTGCCGGGCGGAGGCGAGCGACGCCTCGTAGCTCTTCTTGGCTCGCGCCAGCGCAAAACTCCGCTGGCCTCCGTCAATCACAAGCCAAGAAGCACCAATTGCAACTTGGTTGAAACTCTGGCGTCCAGTACCCGTAAACCCGCCCGAGAACCTCTGCTCCTGGTCCACAAAGCGATAGGTCGGAGTCACGATCGGCCAGAAGTTCGCTTCCGCCAGGATTACGTTGGAGCGCGCGATTTCGTACTGTCGCAGAGCGGCGCCCACAGTTCCATTCGAATCGCGGGCCAGTTTCAGCGCTTCCTCGAGCGTCAGACTCTCCTGTGAAAACACCATCAGCGGCGCAAGCGCCATCAAAAGAAAAAGGGTTCGCATGCCTCGTCCTTACTCATACGAACGAACCGCCTCTGAGGATTCCGACCGGAAGAGGTTTTCTCGTTAAGCCATTCGGCGACGTCGGCTCCCGACCCCGACGATGCGCTCTCGGTACTTCGCGACGGTTCGCCGCGCCAGCTTGATGCCCATCTCCTTCAGTCGAGCCGAGATCTCGGCATCGGTCAGTGGGTCGTTGGGATCCTCCGCGGCCAGCATGCCTTCGATGATCTTCTGAACTCTCAGTTTGTGCTGGAAGAAGACTTCGAAGGGGATCGTCTCTCCCGTTGGGAGCTGGACCATCTTGTTGCTCGTCGCCCGGCTGACGGTCGCCAAATGCATTCCGCACGCCTTCGCAATCTCCTTCCTCATCAGCGGCTTCAACAGCAGGTAGTCGCCCGTGTTGATGAACGCAAACTGCGCCTTGAGCAGGGCTTCCGAGATCGAGTAGAGCGTTCTCTGCCGCTGCTTGACGCTGCGAATCAGGTCGAGCGCTCTCCGCACGAACACCTCCACAAGTTTCCTCTCTTCCGGATCGGCGTTCGGGTCCTTGCGCAGCTTGCGAAACTGCTCCGCGTACCATCGGCTCAACCTCAGGCACCAGGACTCGGCGCCGACCACTTCGATCGTCATCCCGTTGCGCGTCCGCCGGTAAATCACGTCCGGAGCGATCGCGGGCAGCGCCTCTCTATGGAATCGCGAGCGAGACGCGAACGCTTCTCCGGGGTACGGGGTCAGGCTGGATAGCTCTTGAAGCGCCTCGGAAACCGTCTCCCGGTCTACTTTCAATGTTGTGGCAACTTTGTCAAATCGCAGGGTTCGGAGGTTCCGCCAACAGCGGTCGACCATTTGGTACGCCAGCCGCCCGAGATCGTCTTTGCGGTCCCTCAGCTGTATCAGCAGGCACTCGCGAAGGTCGTACGCGCCCACACCCGGCGGATCGCAGGTTTGGAGCAGCTGAACCACTTCGCGAACGTCCTCGACCGGCGCGTCCGCCTCGAGTGCGATCTCTTCCGGCGGCACCTCGAGATACCCTTTCGAGCCAAGGCAGTCTACGACCGTATGCGCGAGGGGGGCGAGCCTTACGGGAACAAGCCCCAAGAGCTGGGCGAGAACGTGCTCCTTGAGGGAGGGCGGCGCGGCGAGAAAGTCAATCCAAGAGCTCTGCTCGTCGGGATTGTTGATCTGTGATCGGTACGCCTCGACTTCGTCTTCTCCGGTGTACGGCGTCTCTAGCTCGAGCTTCCGGAAGATCTCCTCGTCGGTTGGCGCATCCTCGAGGTCAATCGCTTCGAGCGCCGGGTTCGCTGCTGCCTCCTGGCGGATCAGGTCTGCGAGTTCGGTCCGCGTCGCTTCCAGGACGTGCGCGGAGAGGACAAGGCGCGGATCCGTGCCAAGCCGTTGGCGTAGTTCCTGCCTCTGTTCCTGTCCCTGCCTGTGGCCCCATCGCTCTGCCGCCACAGGGTAGGCGTTCCACACTCACTCCTGCGCGAGGAAAGTAAAGGTGCGAGGATGAGGCCAGTCCAACTCGTTCAGCACCTCGATGGCACGCGCGATTTCGGGCTCCCAATCGCGGCTCTTCAGTCCAGACTGCTCGGCAATCTTCTGAAGAATCTCAGCCC
>RFHN01000199.1 GCA_003695835.1 Armatimonadota bacterium | reverse complement strand
ACCCCTTCACCTCGTACGGATGTTCGATGCGGAACTTCGGATCGAGTCGGGGCGTGGCAAGCGGCTCCCGGGAGTACCGGATCTCACACTTCGGTCCGTCGCCCACCGACGGAATCGCTTCAACGATCGGCGCACTCTGGAATGCGAGCGCAACGAGGCAAGCGATCACTTCGTATGCATCGCTTCGAGATACCTCTCGGCTTCGATCGCCGCCATGCACCCCGTGCCGGCTGCCGTCACTGCCTGGCGGTACACGCGGTCGGCGACATCCCCTGCGGCAAAGACGCCCGGCACTTGGGTCGCCGTGCTGAACGGCTTGGTCTTCAGGTAGCCGAGTTCGTCCATCTCGAGATAGTCCTTGAATAGTTCGCTGTTGGGTTTATGCCCGATCGCGATGAAGACCCCGTCAATGGGCATTTCCTTCGTTTCGCCTGTCTGAACGTTCTTCAGTCGAACGCCGGTAACCTTCTTGACCGGTTCCAGCTCACCGAGGATCTCCTCGATCACGGTGTTCCAGATGAACTCGATCTTGGGGTTGTCGAACGCCCTTTGTTGCATGATCTTCGAGGCGCGAAGCTCGTCTCGCCGGTGAACGACGTAGACCTTGGTCGCGTGGCGAGTCAGGAACAGCGCCTCTTCCATCGCCGTATCGCCGCCACCGACGACGATCACCTCCTTGCCGCGGAAGAAGAACCCGTCGCAGGTTGCGCACGCGCTCACACCATGGCCGCCGAACGTCTTCTCGCTCTCGAGTCCGAGCCATTTCGCATCGGCTCCCGTAGCGATGATGACCGTGTGGGTTCGATATTCCGTATCGCCAACGTAGACCCTATAGGGCTGGGAGGCGAGGTCCACCCGGGTGACCACTTCGTCCCGAATGCGCGTGCCGAACCGTTCCGCCTGCTTGCGGAACAGCTGCATGAGATCCGGCCCGAGGATGCCCTCGGGGAACCCGGGGTAGTTCTCGACATCCGTCGTGATCATGAGCTGACCGCCCGGGACGGCGCCGGCGAACAGAAGAGGCTCCAGGTTCGCGCGGGAAGTGTAGAGGGCAGCGGTGTAGCCAGCAGGGCCGGACCCGATGATGATTACGTTTTCGACTCTTGAGTTTTCCATTGCGTTTGGGTTCCGTGAATCAGGTTACGGCAGTGGATTCTACCGCTGTGGCCCTCGGATTGCATGTTCGCAAGCGAACGATTTGGCACCGATGAGGCGCCGGTAAGGCGGGCCTGGTCTCGCCTGGTGGCGGAATCGCCGGCGCCCACCTCTCCGGAGAAGCAGCGGCTCCCCCGATCCCGGGTCGGCGGGGGCCGCTCGCGTTTCGCCAGGTCCCTCGTGCCAAGATATCCGCATGGACTTAGGCATTGCGGGAAAGGTCGCGATGGTCGCGGCGTCGAGCAAAGGGATCGGGCTGGCGTGTGCGAAGGCCCTCGCCAGCGAAGGGTGTCGCGTTGCGCTTTGCGGCCGAACGGAAGAGGCGCTCTCGCGAGCCGTCGAGGAAGTGCGCGAGACTGGGGCCGAGGCGATGGGGTTCGTTTGCGACGTGAATCGGCGCGACGAGCTTGAGGCTTGGTACGAAGCCGTACGGGGCGCGTGGGGGGCGCCGGATATCGTCGTGACGAACACGGGCGGGCCGCTGCCGAAGCCGATCCAGGAACTGACGGACGAGGAATGGTTGGCGGGCTTCGAGACGACGGTCCTGGTTGCGACGCGAATGACCGAGCTGGCCGTCGGCCCGATGAAAGAGCGCGGCTGGGGCCGGATCGTACACCTCACCTCGATCGTCGCGTTCGAGCTCTCCGATCTCCTCGCTGTCTCGACGACCCTGCGATCAGGAATGCGCGGGTTGACGCGCCTCCAGGCTCGCGCGTTCGGGCCCCACGGTATAACAGTCAACTCCGTCTTGCCAGGACACACGATGACCGACCGCCAGATCGAGCTGGCGAAGAAACGCGCGGAGACCGAGGGCATTCGAGAGGAAGATCATTTCGCCGGACTAAGCCAGGCGATCCCGGTTGGACGCTTGGGCAGGCCGGAGGAGGTGGCGGCGGCTGTTACGTTCCTGTGCGGCGAGCCGGCTTCCTACATCAACGGCGTCAGCCTTCTCGTAGACGGCGGATTGGCGAGAGCCATCTAAACGGAAGGTAACCTTACGAATATGGCGAAGCGATACTGGTTGTTCAAGCGAGAGGCCGACCACTTCGACATGGATCAGCTGATGAAGAAGGGCAAGCCGGTGCCCTGGAAGAACGTCCGGAACTTCACCGTGAGAAACTGGATCCGCGACGAGATGAAGCCCGGGGATCGCGTCCTGTTGTACCAAAGTCGAACCGACGATCCCGCGGTTCTCGGCATCGGCGAAATCGCGCGAGAACCCTATCCCGATCCAGCGCAATTCGACCCCAAGTCCCCCTATTACGATCCCAAAGCGACGAAAGAGAAGCCGATTTGGTACATGGTGGACGTGGAGCCGGTGAAAGCCTTCAAGAAGCCCGTAACCTTGGCGGAGATGCGAGCGAACCCCGCCTTAGACGGCATGATGGTCCTCCGCAAAGGCAACCGGTTCAGTATGACGCCCGTGGAGCCTGAGCACTGGAAGACCGTCCTCGCCATGGCAGGCGAGAGATAGCCAGCGTTTGACTTAGGGCTACTTGACGACGAAGGTCGTGTCGGGGATCTCCACGTCCCGCTCCAGCTGGGCGGTCCATTTGCTTTCGAGGCGGTATGTCACCTGCCCATCCATCAGATTCTCCTCGTACTCCATTCCGAGCAAGTCGTAGTCCTTGCTGACATAGAAGTAGATGGGGATTCGGATTTCGGGCCGGCCGTCTTTTGCGCGGAAACGGATGTACTGCGCCTCGATCACCCAAGCCGGTTTCCCGGCGAACTCCATCTCCTTAGGTTCGCCAAATTTGAAGTTGACGACCTCTTGGAGGAGTAGCCGCATCTCGTACTCATTGTAGAAAGCGACGGCGATTGGGAAGGAGCGGTCGAGCAAAAGGGGCGCGAAGGCGTCCAGCCCCTCGCTCACGCCGGCGTAGTCGGGCACGGCTTCATACATCTTCGGCGGGTCTCCGGGGAGAAGCCCCTTCGGAATCGAGTAGCCCATCTTCTTGCCGTCGGAGATCGCCCAAAACGAGTTCGAGAGCGTGCCGCTCGTGTCCGCGGGCGTACGCGTCTGCTGCAGGGAGAACTTCTTTGGCTTCGAGACGAACAGAGTCGTGGCGATGGCTACCTTCTTCTCGCCGGAAGCCGAGCGGGCCGTCTGTTCGAAGACGACCTTGCCGGCCACCGTCTTGGCTTCGTGGTACTTGGCCAGCATCTGCTCGAAGACCGCCTTTGCGGTCTCTTGCTGAGGGGCGGCAGCGCCCATTTGGGCAGCAGAGGTAGTCGTGAGAGTCAAAGCGAGGGCAAGTGCGGTCATTCCGGTTTCCTCCATACCAAATCTTGGACGTCCGAGCGCCGGTTGGCGGTTCGCGCCAGGACGAAGAGTGTATCCGACAAACGGTTCATGTATGCAATGAGGGCGGTGAGCGACGGGCTCGGAGCCTGTTCGTTCGCCCGCACGATCGCTCGCTCCGCTCTCCGGCAGATCGCGCGGGCGAGGTGCAGCAGGGCGGCGAGACGAGTGCCCCCGGGCAGGATGAAGTTCCGCAGAGGCTCCAAATCGTGTTCGAGCTGGTCAATGTGGCGCTCGAGCGCCTCCGTTCGGGCACCCGCCTCATCCCACGGAACGCCGGCCAGGGCTGCGCCGAGGGAGAAGAGGTCTTCCTGGATTTGGGTCAGGAATTGTT
>RFHN01000198.1 GCA_003695835.1 Armatimonadota bacterium | reverse complement strand
CTGGCTGGTTTACGGCGGAGCGTGGCCCTGGCATCGGGATCGTTTTCAAGTCCTGTTGGTGGACGGCTCCGTGCGGCTTGTGTCCAAGGCGACTCTTCTATCGGGATGCGACTTCGCGCCGGAGTGGAGAGGCTTGATCACCTCCCGCGAAGAGTATCTTTGGGATACAGATCAGTAATGCGAAAGGCAGGCATCAAAAGTTGGTTGATCATGGCTGTCGCAGTCGTCAGCCTGCTTGCGGTTGCCGCGGGCATTTCCTACTGGGCGAGGACGAGCGATTCCGCGATGGACGCGACGAGCTCTCACCCCCCTGCCAGGTTGGATGACGCGGAGGCGCCAGCCGGCCCGCCGGTGTACGACACCCTCGCGCCCTACAAGGGCGGAAGGGATTAGGCGCGAAGCACGCGTAAGATCTCGTCTACCTTCTCTTTGACCAGATCCGGGTCCCCTTTCGATTCGACGTTGAGTCGAACGACCGGCTCCGTGTTGCTCGGGCGTAGGTTGAACCGCCAGTTTTCGAACGCGAGCGAGAGCCCGTCCGTCCAGTCTTCCTCGCCGCCCGGGAAGTGCTCTCGAACGCGGCGAATGGCTTCTTGAGGGTTGTCCACCTGGCTGTTGATCTCCCCGCTGCACGGATACTTGCGCATCATGTCGGCCACCATCTCGCCGAGCGGCGTACCGGTCTGAGAAACGAGGCGGGCGACCTGGAGGAACGGGATCATGCCGCTGTCGCAGTAGTAGTGCGCCTTGAAGTAGTGGTGGGCGCTCATCTCGCCGCCGTACTCGGCTTGCTCTGCTCGCATCCGCTCCTTGATGAAGGCGTGGCCGGTCTTGCATTGAATCGGAATGCCGCCGTGCTGTTTGACAATCTCGATCGTGTTCCAGATCAAGCGCGGGTCGTGGATGATCTTGGCGCCGATGTGATGTTTCAGCGTGTCTTTGGCGAGCACACCGACCATGTAATACCCTTCGATAAAACTGCCTTCGCCGTCGAAGAAGAAGCAGCGATCGTAATCTCCGTCCCAAGCGACGCCGAAGTCAAAGTTGCCCTTTCGGATCGCTTCCATGGTCGGCCCGCGGTTCTCTTCGAGGATGGGGTTGGGAACGCCATTGGGGAAGTTTCCATCCGGCTCCCACCACATTTCCGTGGCCTCAAGCGGGATCCGGGGGAGAAGATGATCGAGCGCGACGCCAGCGGCGCCATTGCCGGGGTTGAGCAGAACGCGCAGATCCTCGAGCGGCGCGGGATCCACGATGGCGAGTAGGTGGTCCACGAACTCGTGATAGATGTCCTCGTGGTAGATGTGTTTCCCGTGGCCTGAGCGCTGGAAGGCCTTCTCTCGCGTGATGCGCTCGATTTCGTCCAGGCCGGTGTCCCCGCTGATCGGTTTGCTCTCTTCGCGGACGAGCTTCATCCCGTTGTATTCGGGCGGGTTGTGGCTGGCTGTCACCATGATGCCCGCGCCGTGGCCTCCGTCCGCGGTCGCGAAATAGACCATTTCGGTACCGCAAAGACCGATGTCCACGGCGTCCACACCGGCGTCAATGAGTCCCTGGATGACGGCCTCGGCCAGGGGCTTGCTGGAGTTTCGGATGTCGTAGCCGACGACGCAGCTGGCGCAGCCGGTGAAGTCGGCGATCGCGCGTGCAACGGCGTACGCGATCTCTTCGTTCAGCTCTTCTGGGACCTTGCCTCGAATATCGTAGGCTTTGAAGCAGGAAAGGCGTTCTGGCATGTGGCCTTAACAGATACCTGAAACGGACGATTCCTCGGGTATACTTTCTTTGTATGCAATTCGCTCGTCACGGCTTGCCCGTGCGTTGGAGCACGGGCAGTTGGTTTGGAATGGCGCTCGGGACGCGCAAGAGACGGTTCTCCGAACCGCGCTCTGCTATGCCCGACGCTGTCCTGCGTCGGGCTTTTTTGTAACGGAGATGTCGGACAGGGTCTTGCTGTTGAACAACAACTACGAGCCGCTCAACGTGTGCTCGATGGTTCGCGCTGTCTCGCTCATGGCGAAGGGCAAGGTCGAGGTTCTGCACCGAAACGGTCATGTCGTTCGAACCGGTACGGCGGAGTTCAGCGCTCCGAGCGTCATCCGACTGCGATACTATGTCAAGCGGCCGCTACCCAAGCTGCGGCTGTGTCGGCAGTCCGTCCTTGCGCGCGACAACTATACTTGCCAATACTGTGGCGTCAAGGCGAAGGACTTGACCATTGATCACGTCGTGCCTCGCGTGATGGGAGGCAAGCACACCTGGGACAACGTCGTCGCCTGCTGCCGGAAGTGCAATCTGAAGAAAGGGGACAAGCTGCCCGAGCGGGCCGGCATGCGGCTCATGCGCAAGCCGAGGCGCCCGCGGTACGTGCCCTACATCTCTCTCCAGCACTACCTGCGTGGGCATCGGAACGAGGACTGGATGCAGTACCTGCCGGTGTTCGACGAGGTGTTGCCGGCTCCCGAGGCGTAGGCGGGTCTGGGGTAAACAGGGCGCATGGCCCGCCTCATCGTGCCGGAAGCAGAAGCGCTACTCGACAAGGAGATTCCCGTACTCGACAAGGGGTTCGTTCGCCTTGTGGACTACCTGGGTGGAGACGCTCGCATCGTTCAGGCCGCGCGAGTGAGTTATGGCGCTGGCACGAAGACCGTTCGAGAGGATCGGGCGCTAATTCACTACCTGATGAGGAACGAGCACACCAGCCCGTTCGAGCAGGTCGTGCTGACGTTCCATTGCAAGATGCCGATCTTCGTCGCTCGACAGTGGGTCCGCCATCGCACCGCGAGACTCAACGAAATCAGCGGTCGGTATAGCGTGATGAAGGACGAGTTCTATGTGCCTGACCCCGAGCAGGTGCGCCTTCAGAGCCAAGTCAACAAGCAGGGCCGGTCGGAAGAAGCCGTCCCCCCGGAGCAGGCTGAGCAGCTGATTCAGCGCATGGAGGAGGACCAGAGGCACCTCTATGAGCGGTATGAGCAGATCCTCGAACTGGGGATCGCGCGAGAGTTGGCCCGCATCAACCTGCCTCTCAGCCTGTATACCGAATGGTATTGGCAGATCGATCTTCACAACCTGTTTCACTTCTTGCGGTTACGGATGGATGAGCACGCCCAGTACGAGATTCGGTGCTACGCGCTCGCGTTGGCGCAGTGCGCGAAGGCGGTTGCGCCGATGGCCTACGAAGCGTTCGAAGAGCACATCTTGAATTCAGTCCGCTTTTCCCGTAGCGAATGCGCCGCGCTCGCCGCCATGCTCGAAGGGCGGGAGATCTCGATGGAGGATCGGCCGAGGCGCGTGTTCGACGCCAAGCTCAAGCGGTTGAAAGAGATCGCAGGCGAGCACCAGCCCGAGCAGGACTAACCGGTCGGCAGTCCGCCGACGATGGCAGGAAGATCGTAGCGCGGGAGGATCGAGTGCCTGACGCACAGCTCTCCGAACAGCATGAGAGCCTCCAGGTGCTCGGTATCGAGTTCGTAATCCATGACTTCGATGAGATAGCGCCGGCAAAGCGCAAGGGGCCAACCGCTGCGCTCTGCCTCCCGCAAGGCGATGGCCTCCAGGTTTTCCTTTCCGCGCTCCTTGGCGTCGAAAAGGATGGCGGCCAGGGGCCCCTCCACGCGTTCGAAACCGATCCAAGCCGCCCACACGAAGGGCCGGTCGGTGAGCTCTTCCCAGGCCTTACCCAGGTCGAGGACGAAGACGCCTTCGGGAGGTTGGGCGCGCATGCCCGGGTCGCCAATCAGCAGGGCGGCGTCGTGTTGCTCGAGCATCGCCGGGAGGTCCGGGGGCGCGTGCGTCTCTTCAGGGCGCACACCGTACATTTCGGCGAGAACGATCCGGCAGAGCGCGTTGGACGACAGGGAAGATTGATCCAACGCGAGCGTCCGGATGTCGCCGAAGGGAACTTTCGAAAAGAGGCGGACGCTCTCCACCTTCCCCCTCGAACTGATGGAAACGCCACCCACCACACAGGTCCCGAGCGATGAAAGAGCAAAAAGACTGCTCACCATCGCTACGTCTAACTCGCCCGTCTCGAGAGATTGTGCCAGCCGCGACGGTGTGTCGAAAGTGAGGGACACCTCTTCCCGCGTCTCGAGCCCGTATACCAGCGGTCGGGCATTGAGATAGGGAACGCAGCCAACGCGGAAGTCCGCCATCGCCCTTGGATTCTACTCCGTCTCTCGGAGTCGTGTGCGAAACGTCAGGCGGAGAAGCAATAGGTCCCACAGCATTCGGAAACCGTCTCGGAGCAGCTTCACCTTGGAGCCTTCCTGGTGGCGCCAACGAACCGGCACCTCAGCGATCTCGTATCCGAACGCGCGAGCCAGCATGAGCGCTTCGAAGTCGTAGCCGTAGGAATCCAGTCGGCACCGAGCAAACACCCGCTTGGCCACGTCCCCGCGAAAGAGCTTGAATCCGCACTGAGTGTCCTTCAGTCCACGGACGCCGAGCAGCTGGACGGCCTTGTTGAACGCTCGTCCCGCCCACTCTCGATAGAACGGCTGCCGCGCCTCGAGGAGCTGTCGGTTGAGAGCACGGCTGCCGATCGCGACCGGTGTGTCGGCGGAGAAGAGCTTCTCGACTTCCTCGATGGGCGTGGCAAGATCGGCGTCGCAGAGGAGGAGCCACTCCGCGTCCAATAGCGTCATGCCCGTCCGGACGG
>RFHN01000197.1 GCA_003695835.1 Armatimonadota bacterium | reverse complement strand
TTCCCGCTACGGAGACGACCACGATGTCCACGGCGTCCGAGGTTGCCAAGGAAACGAGACCTTCCATGTGAGCGGCAACGGGCGCGCTCGCCTTCTGCGCCAACTCCGAGGCAGCCTGGGGATCGAAGAGAACCAGCGACGCTTCGGGGAACTCTTGCGATAACTCCAGCAGCCCGCCCACGTCGCGGTTGGCTGCCAAGCCGGTCACACGAAGTTCGTCGGGGTGCATTCGGACGACTTCGAGCGTTTGCCTGCCGATGCTGCCCGTACAACCGAGAATTGCGATCCGTCTCGGCTCGCTCATACCACGCCTCCAAACTTCCGGACGCGGCGCTGAAAGTTGAGGCACGCCTCCAGCAACGCCTCGGTGGAGAACTCGGGCCACGGCATCGGCATCACGACCAGTTCCGAGTAGGCACTCTGCCAGAGCAGAAAGTTGCTGAGGCGCATTTCGCCGGCGGTTCGGATCAGCAGATCGGGATCGGGAACTTCCGGCAGATACAGCCTCTTGCCGATGGCGTCCTCGTCCACCTCCTCGGGAGAGGCGCCGTCCCGCACGAGCTGCTTGACCGCATCCACGATCTCCGCCCTGCCTCCATAGTTGATCGCCAGCGTAAACGTGATCCCTGTGTTATTCCTTGTCGTCTCTACACCCTTCTTTAGCGCGCGTTGCAGTTTCTCCGGCACTTCGTGAATCCGCCCCGCGACGAGGACGCGGACATTGTTCTGATGCATGATTCGAAGTTCATCCGTCGCTGCTTGCGTAATCAGATCCATGAGCCCGCGAACTTCGTCCTGCGGTCGGCGCCAATTTTCTGCCGAAAAGGCGTACACAGTCAGGTATCGGATCCCGAGGTCGTTAGCGGCGAGAAGAACGGTGCGGAGTGTCTTGTAACCCTCTCGATGGCCGATCAGGCGCGGAAGACCTCGCTGGGTTGCCCATCGGCCATTGCCATCCATGATGATGCCGACGTGCTGCGGGAGGCGGGAGAGGTCGAGCCCAAGGCGCACCGCCTGCTCTTGGATCTCGTTGGTCGGAGTCTGCTCCGCCGGCTCGCTCATCTCCGTGCCGGGAGGCGGGTCAGACCTCCATCAGCTCCTCGTCTTTCGCCTTCTGGATCTCGTGGATCTCTTCGATGAACTTGTCGGTGAGCTTCTGCACCTCGTTCTCGAACCGTTTCAGGTCGTCCTCTGAGATCTCTCCCTCTTTCTGAGCCTTTTCGAGGTGGTGCTTGGCGTCCCGGCGGATGTTTCGCACGGCGACGCAAGCCTCTTCCGCTCTCTGGTGCACCTGCCGGACCAATTCCTTGCGCCTGTCCTCGGTCATCTCCGGCATGGTGAGGCGAATGCCCCCCGAGTCCACGACTGGATTGATGCCGAGGTCGCTTTTCTGGATCGCTTTCTCGATTGCGGAGGTCGCGCTCTTGTCGAACGGGGTGATGAGCAGCTGTCGAGGCTCGGGCACCGAGATGTTCGCCACTTGGTTGATCGGAACCTCTGCGCCGTAGTACTCGACGTGGATGCGATCCAGCATTCTCGGGTTCGCTCGACCCGTGCGGATCGTATCGAAATCTCGTACCATGGCCTCGACGGCCTGTTGCATTCGATGCTTCGCGTCTTTCAGTAGTTGCTGGACAATCATCTTTTCACTCTCCGACTAAAGTTCCGATTTCTCCGCCTTTCGCCGCCTGGAGCAAGGCGCCCTGTTGATGGATCGAAAGCACGACGATCGGCAGTGTGTGCTCTCGGCACATGGTGAAAGCGGTTTGGTCCATGACTGCGAGCCTTTGCTCGATCGCGCTATCGAAGGAGATGTACTCGTAGCGGCTCGCGTCCGGATACTCGATCGGGTCCTTGTCGTAGACCCCGTCCACCTTCGTCGCCTTGAACAACACGTCGCACCCCAGTTCCAACGCGCGGAGGACCGCCGCGGTGTCGGTCGTGAAGAACGGGTTGCCCGTCCCGGCGGCGAGTACGACGGCTCGCCCTTTTTCGAGGTGGCGAACGGCGCGGCGGCGGATGAACGGCTCGCAAACGGCCTTCACTTCGATCGCGCTCATGACGCGCGTCGGGCACCCGAGTCGCTCCATCGCCTCTTGAAGCGCCATCGCGTTCATGATCGTGGCGAGCATCCCCATGTAATCGGCAACGGCCTGGTCTATCCCGCCCTGGCGGCTGAAGTCCTCGCCGCGAACGAAGTTCCCTCCCCCGACAACGACCGCCACCTCTATCCCTTCCTTGACAAGGCTGACGACTTCGCCGGCGAGGTAGTTGACGGTTTGGGGGTCAATGCCGATCCGCTGCGGGCCGCTGAAAACCTCTCCGCTCAGTTTGAGCAGCACCCGCTTGTAGGCGACTCGTTGTCGGGCAGATTCGGCCATCAAGCGACTATTGTAGCCTACCGACGCTTGGGCGCCATCATTCGTCGGAGTCGGTGAGGACCTTCACGAAGGCCTTCTCGCCCTTCTTTTCCGCTGCCGCGGACACGATCGAACGGATCGCCGTGATCAGGCGACCGTTCTTTCCGATCACTTTGCCGACATCTTCCGGGTCCGTTTTGATTCGTACGACGTAGGCGTCCCCCTCTTCGATGACCTCAATGTCCACCGCTTCCGGGTTGGCGACGAGGCCCTTGACGCAATACTCGACGAACTCGCCGTAGCCCATCGCTTAGGCTTGCTCCGTTGCCTCAGCGGTCTCGGCAGCCTCGCCTGGAGCTTCCGTCTCCGCTGCTTCGGCGGAGGTCTCTTCGGGCTGAGGCCGCGGCTTCCGCTTTCGCACCTTCGGCTTCTTCTCTTCCTTGACCCGGGCCTTTACGGGCTTCCGCCGCGGCTTCTTGGCAGGCTTTTGCTTCAGAAACTCTTCCCACACCCCTTCCTTCTCAAGCAGCCGCTGCACGCGCTCGGAGACCTGGGCGCCGTTGAGCAACCAGTAGAGAGCCCGCTCGGCGTTCACCTTGACGGTCGCCGGCTCGGTCAGCGGGTCATACGTTCCCAACTGCTCGGTAAACCGGCCATCGCGCGCCGCCGTCGAAGGCGCCGCTACGATCCGGTAGAAGGGTCGCCCCTTCGTGCCCATTCGCTTCAATCGAATCCTTACCACGCTTCCTTTCGTTTCTCCTTATCTTCGTTTCCGTTTGGCTTTCGCCTTCTTCTTGCGCCGATCACCGCTCTTCAGGAATTGGCGCATCTGCTTCCGCATCTCGTGTAGGCCCTTGATCAGACGGTTCAGTTCTTCGACCGTCGAACCGGCGCCTGCGGCGATGCGGCGCTTCCTCGAGCCGTTTAGTATATCCGGATTGGCCCGCTCAATGGGAGTCATGCTCAGGATGAGCGCCTCGGTCTTGTTGAGCACCCCTTGATCCAACTTGTCCAGCATCTCCCTTGGGATCAGCCCGGCACCGGGAATCAGCTTGACCAGGTTGGCGATCGAGCCCATCTTTTTCATGGTGCGGATCTGGCTGAGCAGGGTGTTGAAGTCCATCGAGCCGGACTTCAGCGACTCCTGCATCTCCATCGCCTCTTCGAGGTCAATCTTCTCTTGGACCTTTTCGACCAGGCTGAGAACGTCTCCGAAACCGAGGATTCTTTCCGCGATCCGCTTGCCGTGGAAAGGCTCCAGCGCATCCAGCCCCTCGCCCACCCCCACGAACCGGACCGGACAGCCCGTTACGGCTCGGACGGAAAGGACCGCGCCGCCCCGCGCGTCGCCATCCAGCTTCGTGAACACAAGGCCGGTCAGGTGAACGGCTTCGTGGAAGGCCTGGGCTACGTCCAGCGCCTGCTGACCGGTCGTGGAATCCAAAACGAGCAGGGTTTCCGAGGGCTGGGCTACGTCGCGAACTCGTCTCAGTTCCGCCATGAGCGCTTCGTCCACCTGGAGTCGGCCGGCGGTATCCACGATGAGCACGTCGCAAAGAAGGTGCTTCGCCTTTTCGATTGCCTCCCGCGTGACCTTGGCCGCATCCTTCGC
>RFHN01000196.1 GCA_003695835.1 Armatimonadota bacterium | reverse complement strand
GGATTTGGGGTTAGGGGAAGGGCTGAACATGGAACAATTCCGATAGCGGAAACGTTCGTATCATACGGGGAAGGGACGACGTTCACGCGAGAAAAAACGAACGATGACACCGGAACCGATCAGCGACCAGCATCCTTTGCGGGAGCTCTTCTTGGAGCTCGTGCAGGAAGCGATGCGTACGAGCTTGGGCGACGCAGACGAGCCCGCGGAAGAGTACATCGCTTCCGTAGTCATGCGTTTCGCTCACCTCGACGCCGCAAAGTTGAAGGCGCGCGATCGCGAAATCAGCGATCTCGTCGAGATGATTGAAGCAGGCGATATCCGCCTGTCTGCGCAGTCCTTCGACGACGAACGGAGAGCGCACAAGCATATCGGCGACTACCTGTTGTTCTGGGAGGGGGTCTACCCCGAGCACCTTCGGCTTCTTCGCCGAGAAGGCAGAGCGGCTGGGCTCATTGACCCGCTGCGGCAAGGGAGCCACTCGTACTACGTCGTCAGCACATTCCGATTCGGCGACTACGCCGACGAGGCAGATCTCTTCGAACGCCTGAGCGAGGGCTTCGCGGACTATCTCCGCGCCCTTCGAAGTTTGAGGGCGCGTCTCCACAGCAGCGGGCCGGGAACCCTACCCCACTAAACCGTTTATCGGGTAGGTTCTTCCCATGGGAGGGCGAAGCCCACGAGAAAGACTCTTGGCGGGAGAGGCAAATGCGCTTTCTCCCACCGAGCTGCTGGCCATCATCCTTGCCTCGGATGAGACGCCGGAAGAAGCGGTGCTCCCTTCGGCGCAGGAGGCGTTACGAAAGAACGGCAACCTGCGTGAGCTCAGTCACTCCCTCCATTCCGTCCTGAGGGAGCACAACCTGCCGTACGACGAATCCGTCCGCGTGCTCGCCGCGTACGAGCTGGGCAAGAGGGCGGGCCAGATGAAGTGGGGCGACCGAGCGTTGACGGGTAGACCGGAAGCCATCGTTGCCATGTTCGCCCACCTGGAGGACGAACGCAAAGAACACTTCATCGCGGTTCTGCTGGACACGAAGAACCAAGTCATCACGCACCAGACGATCCACATCGGGACGGTCTCCGCCTCGATCGTCGGCGTTCGCGAGTTCTTCCGTCCTGCTGTTCAACACGGAGCGACCAGCGTGATCGCCGTGCACAATCACCCGAGCGGCAACCCGGAACCCTCGCCGGAGGACATAGCCGTCACCCGCACCCTGGAGGAAGCAGGACGCATCCTCGAGATACCGCTGCTCGACCACATCATCATCGGCACCGAGGACAACTGGGTCAGTCTGCGCCGGCAAGGATATATCGGCTAAAACGGGCGCATGGCTGAAAGACTCTCCGAAGCGATGGAGCGGATCCGTCCGCGCGTGGATGCAGTACACGCCGCGCGGGAGGAAGCCCTCAAGACGGCTCGCACGATCATTCAACGCAGCGCGAAGACGATCAAGCACCTCCACCGTGGCCAAACCGAGCAGGCGGACGCCCTTCTCGACGAGTTGCGACAGCTACTCCAGGAGTACTACCGCATCCTCAAACCGTTCCCCATGATTTTCTACGCACCCTACGTCCAAGTTGCCGTCAAAGAGTTCGTGGAAGCAGTCCTTCTTCGGGCATTGCTCAGAGGCGAACCGCTTCCAACGCACGAGGAGCTGGACGTCGAACCGCCCGCCTATCTGAACGGACTCTGCGAAGCGGCCAGCGAGCTCCGACGCTATATCCTCGACTCGGCCCGAAAGGGCGACTTCGAAAGAGCAACGCGACTCGTGGACGAAATGGAGGATATCTACGACGAACTCGTAACCTTCGACTACCCCGATGCGTTGCTCGCCAATCTCCGACAAAGCGTGGACGCGCTCCGCGCCGTTCTGGAGCGCACCCAGAATGACCTGGCCGTGACCGCAACGCAAAGAGAGCTCATCGAGGAGCTTCGGCTCGCCCGAGGAGAGGAGGATCGGTGATTCCAGCGATAGCCGCCCTGGCTCTCTCGTCTCCCGTCCTCCAGGCGCGTATCCTCTGGGTGGACATGTCCGCCAACCTCGATTGGACCATCCATGCCGACGAGGTGGACGCTTTCTGCAAGAAAGCCGCGGAAGTGGGGTTCAACGAAATCGTCCTCGACGTCAAGTCCATCAACGGTAAGCGGCTCTTCGGACCGCCCGGGCCGGATCGGCTCACTCAGTTCCGAGGGATCCAGATCCCAGAAGGATACGATCACTTGAGGGTCTTTGCAGAGGCCGCCCATCGCTACGGACTGAGAATCTGCGCGGACTTCAATGTCTTCAGCGAGGGACATAGCTACTTCCCGAACGAGGGTCTCGCCTACCGGAACGAAGCGCTCCAAACTCACGTCGCGACGCCCTATCATGAAATCCTTCTCCGCGATGGTTCCATGATCCAGCTCGTCTCGGAAGGCGAGCCGAAGGACGGCGTCGCGGTGGTCGCTCAGGACGCGGAGGGCGTGCTCTACCCGGAGATAGGATTCCGCATCCAGACGACGGAATCGGACGCGAAGCGCATCGCCGAGGTGGGCATCGCGAGATACCTCTATGGGATGAGGGTTCTTCCCCAGACCCAAGCGCTCCCGAAGGCAGTCGCCGTGTTCGTGGATCCGCTCGCGCCGGGCGTTCGAGAGCGCGCGCTGGAACTGTTC
>RFHN01000195.1 GCA_003695835.1 Armatimonadota bacterium | reverse complement strand
CTCTCCGAGTTGGAAGAGACCGGCTTGGCTCACAAGGTTGCCGGCAAAAAGGACGGATACGTGCTCTGCACGATCAGCCGCGCGGAGCCGCATCCCGCCATGCATCTCGTCTGTTCCTCGTGCGGTTGTGCCGAGGAGGTTCCTGTGCCTCGCTCGGCGCTCGGCGAAATCCTGACGCAAGCCGGCCGCCACGGTTTTGAGACGGAGCTCGCCGCCGTTTCCCTCTCTGGGCTCTGCACCCACTGCCGGTAGGCGATTACCCCGCGCTGGGTGGCGGTGCACACCGACGACACGGATCCTTCCGGTTCCCTACTTGCCTCCGTTCGCGAGCCGCGGGCGGCTGCGGTACAGATCCCGGAGGATCGTTTGGCGGTTGACCAGCTGCAGCTCCCGGCCCTGAATCCAAGCGCGCTCCACCCTCGAGGCGGTTTCCAGGATCGGACCATCCATCAGGATCAACGTCCCCTCTTTGCCGACCTCGATGGAACCGAGGCGATCGCCCAGACCGAGCATCTCCGCAGGATAGAGCGTTACCGCGCGCTCGGCTTCGAGCGGATCCATGCCCCACGCGGCTGCAAAGCCAGCAAGATCCCGAAGGTATCGGACGTTGTGGGCGTCTCTCGTCGTGAAGCAGAACTTGACGCCTGCCGCGCGAAGTTTGGCTGGCGCCGTGTAGTCGTAGTCGTAAGGATCTTCTCCCGAAGGCACGCCCGTCGTGCCCGAGATCGCGACCGGTGTTTGCGTCTTGGCGAGTAGGTCTGCGACCTCCACGAGCTCCGGCCCTCCAACCAGGATAAAGGAGATCTTCCGCTCTGTACACCAGTTGATCACCTTTTCCACAATCGAGGGGGTCGAAACCGAGACGATCAGCGGCATTTTCCCGTCCGCTACGGCTTCGACCGCCTCGAGGTCCTCGTTGACGTCAACCGGCGGAATCTGCCCCGCCGCAGCCGCCTGCCGTTGCTTGCGGTACTCGCGGGCGTCCCGGATCCATTCGTCCATCTGTTCGAGGGCCCTCTCCGACGCACCAACGTTGAGAACGAGGGCGAACGAGGGCGTGTAGACCAGATCCTCCCAAGTAAAGCCGTCGAGGCTGATCAGCGCGGCTTGACCGCTGACCGTCCCACCGGTGGGCGCAGAGACGGCCGTGAGAATGCCCGCGGCCCGAGCCACACCGATGGTCTCGCTCGTCGGGTTGATGGCGATTGCAGCCTGCAGGCGGGCGTTGAAGTCGCCCCGCTCCGAGCGGTCGTCGCTAACGGGAACCTGACCGATCTCGTAGAGCCCGAGCGTCGTGTTGGGGTCAATCATGCCCGGGTACAGGTGCTTTCCGCTCCCGTTCACGACCACTGCATCCTTCGGGCGCTGAACTTTGCCGACTGCCGCGATCCTGCCGTCAGGCCCGATGAGGACGTCGCCGGTGAAGGGCGCGCCGGTCATCGGGTGGATCGTCGCGCCAGCGATGACGACAGGCTTTCTCGGATATCGCGAGTTACCCGGCTGACCCTTGATCGCGGGCAGTGGGAGGGCAGTGGGCGGTTCGGCGCCTTCATCCTCCGTTTTTGCCGAGCCATCGGATTCCGCGGGCTTCTCGCTAAACAGTTTCTTCGCCTCTTCCAGTACCTTCAGGCGGCGCTCCCGTTCGGCGCGATCATGCTCGACGTCGAACAGTTTCACGCCATCCACGTAGGTCTGTAGGCAGCGAGCGAAGACGCTGGTGGGTGGAGCGGACCATAGGACGATGTCCGCGTCCTTGCCCGGTTCGATCGAGCCTGTCCAGCGGTCAATGCCCAGCTGTTTCGCCGGTTGGATGGTGACGAACGAGAGGGCAACCTCGGGCGAGACGCCGCCATAGCGGATGCTCTTGGCGGCTTCGAAGTTGAGTCGGCGCGCCTGGTCGTTGCTGTCGCTGTTGACGCTGGTAACGACGCCGCGCTCCCACATCATCGCCGCGTTTTCGGGGATTGCGTCGTAGGCTTCGAGTTTGTATCCCCACCAGTCGGCGAAGGTGCTGCCTCCGACTCCGTGTTTTGCCATCTCGTCGGCGATCTTGTAGCCTTCGAGAACGTGTTGCAGCGTGGCGACGCGAATGCCGTACTGCTCCGCCAGGCGCAAGAGAGCCAGAAGTTCGTCTGACCGATATCCGTGGCTGTGGATCTTCCGCTCGCCGTCGAGGACCTCGAGGATCGCCTCGAGTTGGAGGTTCTTCCTCGGCTCTACCTTGGTGAGGCCCTTCCGGTACGCGTCCCATTGGGCGCGGTAGTCGAGAGCGTCGTCGAACGCTTTCCGGATCGTGTCCATGACGCCCATTCGCGTCCGCGGACGATCCGTAGCGGGTGCCGGTTCCTCACCCCGTCGCCGTCCCTCATCCTCGCGGATCGGGTTTTGACCCAGCGCAAACTTCACGCCGGGCGGCGCTCCCTCGATCGGGAACTTCTCCGCCGGCTGTCCCCACCGCCATTTGACGGTAATGGATTGACCGCCGATTGGGTTGGCGGAGCCGTGCAGCATAAGAGCGCCGACCGTGCCACCCGCCAGTTGACGGTAGATGTTGACGTCGTCCGGGTTGATGACGTCCTGGATGCGGCACTCGATCGTTACGAGGTTGCTGCCCTCGTTGACACCTCCAGCAATGGCCGTGTGGCTATGGGCGTCGAGAACGCCCGGAGAGATATGCAGTCCGGTTGCGTCCACGACCTCGCAGCCCGCGGGCGCTTGCAGATTCTTGCCAACCGCAACGATCTTGCCGTCCCGGATGAGCACGTCCGCACCGGTGAGGATGCCGGCGGAGGACATCGTCCAGACCGTCGCGTTCTTGAAGAGTCGGAACGCCGGTTTCGTCTCCGCCGGTCGGGGGAAGACGGAGTAGTCGGGCGGCATGAGCTTCATGGGCGTGGCCGGCTTCAGCTCTTCCGAGTCCCGCCGTTTGGGCAGTTCATTGGCGCTGGGCTTGCCCTCGTGGACCGTGAGCACGACGCGCCCGCTCGGCGCAAACAGGTCGCCTTCCACGACGACGAGGTTGGCAAGGTAACCCTTCGCGACCTTTCCAACCTGCCGCTCCACGCCCAGCGCGGACGCGGGAACTGTGGTCATCGAAGCAAGGGCTGCATCCCGGCTCAGCCCCGCCGCCACATACGTCCGAATGCCCTCTAATGCAGAGCCGGAGCTGGAAGGCGCATAGGCAAACCGGATCCCCTTCCGCTCGAGCTCCGCGCCGGCCTGTACTTCGTTGAAGTAGGTGACAACCGCCGAGTAGTCGTTTCGGTCGTCCTCGTCATCGAGCCGCGGCTTGGACGGAACTCGACCCGAAAGGGCGACCAGCCCTCGCATCTCAGCAAGAGTGTCGGCGATCCAACCCGCGCCCGAATCGAACACCAGAATCGGCTTGAGCCCGAAGGAACGCACGAGTGCGAGCGAGCGCAACGCGTTGTCTTTGTCCAGGTTGTCAAAGAGGGCGAATTGATCTCCGCGAAGCAGCGGCGCGGCCGCTTCGTAGTCCAGATCCCGGG
>RFHN01000194.1 GCA_003695835.1 Armatimonadota bacterium | reverse complement strand
GTCGTACTCGCGCCCGCACAGCGGGTGGAACGGGTGCGTCACCCGGAAACGTCGGCGCTCAGCCTCCGCATCGGGTGCATTCGACAGCGGTGTCCAACGCCGTCGCCGAGAGCGTGTTCGCCACGCTCGAAAAGGAGTTGCTGAGCTGCGCGCCGCTCGCGAGCAGAGCGCAAACACGCGCGGCCATCGCCGACCACATCGAGAACTACTACGACGTCCGACGACGCCATTCGTATCTTGACTACGCTGCGCCACTCGAATACGAGTTGAGAGCGCGTAGCACCTATACCTGTCCATCAAATCGGGGCAACTCCAGCACGATCGTACGCGGGTCATGGATCTCCACGGCGCCTGCTCTCCTTCTCCCTAGCGCGTGAACAGCCGCATTCCGGCCTCCAGCTCGAAAGCCTTACGTATGAGCTGCATGCGCTCTTGCTGGAACTCCTTGTAGGACTGCTTGACTGCGCCGCGCCACACGGCAGCGCGGGGGCCGTGAGGGATGAGATGAATCCTCATCGCGTTGGCAAAGTGGCGGCGCCCGCGATAGGGCTTGAGGTAGCTGCTCGGACGCTTTGATCCGAACCGCTTGTTCTCCTCTTCGGCCAGCAAGCAGATGTTCACGATCGTGTTGTACTGCCGGTGTTTAACCCCCTTGGACGCAAGTAGTGCGCGCGGATAGATGTGATGCTGGTTCTTTCGGTTCGCGCGGCTCGCGTACACGGACTGTGGAATCGGCTGCCCGTTTTCGATGTAGACCGGCCCTCGCGAGGCTAGCAGGCAAAGGAACGCGTTAGCCAAGCTCGTGCTTCGGGCATATTGCGCGGACCTAAGCTCGTTGAGGTCGATCGGGTCCGGCTTGGCAAACCGAGCGGTCCCCTTCGTGGCGAGCCGCTTGAAGAACTCCACGTCCTTCTTGACGTTCTCGCGGTATCCGCGCCCTGAGTACCTCTGACACACGCCGGTCGCCCAGAACCACTTCTTGATCTCCTTCGCCTGGATCGGCGACGGCTGCGCTTTCTGGTGATAGAAGAACACTGACAGCGTCGCCACCATGTTCGCAGATGGCAGGAACGCTTCGCTGAGCACCGAAAAGCGGGTCTTGAGGTAGTCGACGGCCTTGCCCATCGCGCGGCTCAAGTCTGCCCACCGCCTCGCGAGCTTTTTGACTGCACCCTTTTCCGTTTGGGCCGCCTTCTCCCACTGTCGAATCGCGGCCTCATAAGCACCCGCGCCAACGTCGGACGATTTGCCGGCGACGAATGCGAACGCTTGGAGAATCGTCTCGTCGGGCAACTCGCGAAACTCGGGGGGAAGCTGGTGCTGCGTCTCCCGCGCCATCTTCCGGAGATCGATGGACGATGCCCTCGCGAACGCGCGATCCGCCGACCGAACAGGCGTCCCAAGCGAGTTGATTCGAATAAAGAACTCTCGAACCTGGTCGATGCTGTTCGTCATGACGAACAAGACCGGCACATGATACTTGAGCAGGCGCTCGCGACACTGTTTGACCCGTCCGATTTTCTGGCTGCCCAAGTAGGACAATAGCGAGCGCCATCGGGGGTGCAGGATGTCCTGCACCGACAGATACTCGCCATCGATCGGCTTCCGGTACACGAACCGTGACGTCTGACTGTCTCCTTTCGGCACCGAAAGTCGAAAACAGAGCCGAGAGAAGTCGACGAAGCGCCCTCGGGTCGTTGGCTTCCTCTCCCCCTTGAGTGCTTGGTACAGCACGGACAGGCGCTGCTGCCCGTCAATCAAGAACCAGATCTTCTTCGCGTGGCTCTGCGGCGGCGGAAGTACGTGGAGGTCCTTTCGAAGCAGGTAGCGCCGCGATGCTGTTGTCGGCCATACGACAAGCGAGCCGATCGGCATCTGCCTGTACATGCTGTCGAGTAGCTTCGCCGCACGGTTGCCGTCCCAGACGAACTCTCGCTGCAACTTCGGCACCGCAAACATGCGCTCCTCGAGCATCGTGTGCAGCTTCGAGACGCTTATCATCTTCATGTCGCCGCGCTTCATTCCGCCCTCCGCGTCAGCCCTAGACGATCATCACCGCGCCGGATGTGGTCGTCATCCCAGACCCACCCCCGCTGGAAGTCCGGGAGCTGGACGTCGCCGGAGTGGATGCCACCCAGCAGGTCCGCAAGGCTGGGCTCCCCCGTGCGGAAGGTGTTGCTGATCGTGGTCATGGGGTCGCGTTCTGAGAGTCTGGAGCGGTGGGCGGGCTCAGCCAACGCTGCTTCTGCAGGCGGCTGGCTGCGATCCCGATCTGGCGAGGCGTGAATACCCGTTTGCGCTCGTTCCACGCGTGCATCGCTTCCACCAGCCGCTCGCGTGGCACGGCCTCATGTTGCAGGAGCCAGTGTGCGGACGAGAGCAGCTCGAGGCCGAACGGCGATTCGAACCCCTCGATGAGATCCGCCACGCGGTCCAGGCGTGCGCGCGTGGAGCGGTGCTCGTCCGGCGCAAGGAAGCGCGCCGCCTCCTCATAGGCCCCCGGAACGAGTCGGATCTCCTTGTCAGGACGATCTCCGCCGTCGGCATACCCGACGGTCATGTGCGCTTCGATCGCGTTCAAGACGTGCCGAAGGTTCGCCGCGTAGGGGCCGTAGAGCGCCTTGTTGAAGCGCAATCGAAGCGGCTCCCCTGCCTCCTGAGCGAAGTACATCAGCTTGTGGATCTCGAGTAGGGTCACGGAGGGATCCAACAGTCCGCCCAGGTAGCGGTGCATCAGCGCGACGAGCGCCGCCCGGCCAGGGGTCATTCGTGGAACCTCCCGCGTACGCGCCATCACCTCGGCCTCGGGGGCGCCCCGGGGTTCGTAGACGAACACCTCGACGCCGTCGAGGTGGCCCAGCGCCTCTGCGATCCGGCGCTTGACGTCGGGCCAATGAAGCCCGCCCAGCCCGCTTCCGAGCGGCGGAATCGCGATGCTTCGGATGCCCCGTTGGCGCACGACGGCCACGAGCGCGTCGAGCCCCGCCTCGATATCCTCGATTCGGCTCTTGCCCCGCCAGTGACGCTTGGTCGGGAAGTTGATGATGTACCGCGGTGGCACGAGCCGCCCGGTCTCGAACACGAACATCCGACCGGGCTGCACCTCCTCGCGCTTGCACGCCTGCCGGTAGGCCTCGAAATTCTCTGGAAAGGCCTTTTTGAACTGGAGCGCGATGCCGCGTCCCATGACCCCGACGCAGTTGACCGTGTTGACCAGGGCGTCGGCCTCGCATTCGAGGATATTGCCGGTGCGGTACTCGATCATGCTTTCCCCTCGCGGTGCATCGGATCAGTAGTACCAGTCATTGCGAACCTCCAGGCGGGGTACGTGCTGTGCCGATGCAAGCGAGTGCTGCACGCGGCCGAGGATCCCCTGCGAACAAACACCAACGCGCTCCACCAGGCGCCAGGGAAAGCAGTGCTCTACCAAGAACTCCGCCTGCTTGCCCTCCTTGCAGTCGCGCCAGTCCCGAGCGCTGACAGCGTCCCAATCGACGTCGCACAGGTCCTGTAGGTCGGCACGGTCCTCGAAGTAGTACGAACCAGCGTTGGACAGGGTAAATGCCCAGCGCCGTCCATTGTCGTTCGCCCACTGCACGGTGGCGTGCAAGTCTGCTTCGAGGTGGACGATCGGTTCCTGTCCTCCCCGGTAGCTCAGCTCGGAATGGTTGCGCAACTTGATGAGGTACAGCATCACCGAGCGGGGACAGAAGTAGAAGGGCACGCACTCGCCCACGTAGAGTCCCGGATGGCTGGTCAGCGTCAGCTTATTCAGGCGCCGATGTTTGATCGTGGACATACCGATGGTCGTGCCGGGAGCGCCGCGCCGGGCGACCTCGGCATCCGACCACAAGAACCCGTCCGTCAGGATGGACGCCAGCCGGTCTACGTGGACGATATGGTAGATTTTCGGCCGCGGCGGCACGGTCATGGTTTCGGCTCCGCTCGCCGGGCCCACTGTGGCCGCGTGCTCTCCGGGTGGGCCAGGCTCGGGTGCGCGGGTGGGGGATCGAGCACGGTCTGGTAGGGCTGGCCGGTGTCGATGGCGCGCTGCATACGGTCGTAGATGTCGAGGATCTGCAGCTTGGTGCGGTAGTCGCCGTGCCTGGCGACGTCCTTGCGCTTGACGATGGGGAAGGTCTCCATGATGTGGTTCACGGCGTCGCGGGGCGTGGAGAAGGCCTTAAGCAGCTCGGGCGAACCCGCCTCGCGCCACTCGGCGGGGGTGCCCAGGTAGAGGTGGAAGAACGCGGCGTCTAGCTCGCAGCGCAAGAGGAAGCGGCGCTCATCGTCCCAACGGAACGGTGCGTTCGGGTGCCCGAGCGCTTGCGCGAGTCCCTTCAGGCTCCAAGTTACGTAAGTACATTCGAGTGCACGAGGCAGGATGAAGCCAGCGAAATTGTCGGGGGGCAGGAAGAGCTTCTCGAATGCCGACGGTGGGGCCATAGGTAGCTGGTAGGCGATAGCCTTCGTCAAATGAGCCCCGGGGATCTTCTGCCGTGCAGCGAAATCGAACACGAAGCTCGCCCAACTTGCGTTGAAGAGGAGGGCATGGCGGGCAGCAATCGCCGACTGGTCGGCGAAGACAAGAAGAGGCGCGCCATCCACACATGGATAGCGTGGAAGCACACATGCTTGGACGGTTCGCGCGTCCACAATCGCTCTGCAGACGTCTCGAAACGCGAAGAGCCACGGATGAAGCGTCTTCTTCTCCTCGAAGAGATGCTCTGCCGTCCGTCGTGGCAGCCAGTAGCGCGGCTCGACTTCGTACCAGGGGTCGGCTAACTGTTCCGGCGTCGGGTCTAAGGGCTCGGCCTTCACACCGAACCGCCGCTGCTCGGCAACCCCATGAAAGGTTCCGAATCGATGGTTCATCTGGCCAATGAACTTGCCCTCGTATAGCGGAAGGTACTCGCCACCGACGGTTCCGTCAGCGGAAAGGATAGAACAAGGCCTGGTGTCAAGTCCGCAGCCGGCAAAGAACTCGGCGGTGAAGTCCTTGAACAACCTTGAGCCAGCCGCCGAGTTGAGGTGCCCCTGAGTGTAGTGGACACGCCAGGGGTTCTCTGCACCATCCGTGTCCCGCAAAATTCCGTGACGCCGATGGATTGCGATGAGCAGTCGCAGGTTTGTCGAGGAACTGACCGGGGGGACGCTTAGGTCGTTGGGATTCATTGCTGCTACGTCTGTGCCAGACATCTCCAGGTACTCTCGTTGCCGTATCTCGCTGGGGAGTTCGAGCCCGAACAGATATCGAGCCTTCGACTCAGCCCCTCCAGATTGTCTAAGGGTCAGAAGGCAGAATCTCTCGTTGGCGACCACATTTGGGAAGAGTTGCTTTCGGTTGATGAAGTCGAATGCTGATACAACACGGTTGGCGCGAATCCATGATGCAAACAGCGGGACACTGTCCTGCGCATTGATGATGCCTGACTTCAGAATGAGTCCGGTCCAACCCTCAGGTCCAACTAGATTCGCGGCGAGTTCTCCGAACAGGCGGTAGGTGTTCAGCTTCCCTCGGCCACCGATAGGCTGAAGGCCGGCCGACCGCCCGAACAGGGTTCGGGCGGAGTACGCGCGTCGAGTCGCCATCCATTCCCGGTAGAGTTCCGGATGCGAGTGCTCTAACTCCGCAATCAACGCGGCCCGGCGAGATTTCGTGCGAGCTTGTGCGATGGCAGGCGCGGAAACTGAAAAGTACTCTTTCTCGACGAGTTCCTCAGCTTCCCATGGTGGATTGCCAAGAATGGCATCAAAGCCATCTGTGCAGCCAATGACATCGTTCTCCTTGATATCCGACTTGACCTCGCCGAACACTGTGGGGAACGCGAGGTGCCAGTGGAAGAAACAGTACTGGCGCGCAAGCTCCCGCACCGTCTTGCGGGTCACGGGACCCGCAGCGGTCACGTCCTTCTCGATGCGCAGCCAGGTGTCGTGCGTGATGGCGGCGTTCTCGAGGTCGCCGGGCTGCTTGGGCCAGACAAACGCGGCGCACCAGGCGTCGGCGCGAAACCAGGCGTCCTTGAACCCCGGCGAGCGGGACAGCCGGTCCCAGCGACGCTCCTTGTCGCGGACGGCGGCGATGTTGTCGTCCGCGGCCTTCTCAACGCTCTCGACCCGCTCGGCCACCGCCTTGTGATCGGCGGACACCGTCGCATCGAAGATGGCGAACATCGTCTCCTGGCCGACCTCGGCGTCCTTGCGGGCCTTGCGGTTGCGCTTCTTCAGCCGCTTGGCGACTTCCTTGTCGTCCCCCTCGATGGGCTTGAAGGCGTCGTCGGGGATGCCGCGGGCCATGAGCGCGGGCGTCGCGCCGAGCAGGGCGTTGCCGCACTGGATGTGGCTGTCGAGGAAGGACAACGGCCGGCCCGGTTCGATGGCCTCCATCCAGAGGCTCACCTTGCAGAGCTCCACGGCCATGGGG
>RFHN01000193.1 GCA_003695835.1 Armatimonadota bacterium | reverse complement strand
TCTTCGATTCGGGTCGCGTCCGTTCGGTCGTTCAGCAAGCGAAGCAGGACGAGGAGCAGGCGCGCATCGCTCTCGAGCAGCTCAAGCTCGGGATCGAGCTCGAAGTGCGGCAGGCATGGCTCGACCTCACAGCGGCTCAGCAAGCGATCGAAACCGCACGGCTGAACGTCGAGTTCGCGGAGGAGGCGTATCGCCTCGCCCAGGTCCGTTACTCCGGTGGCGTCGGTACTCCGCTGGAAGTGTCGGACGCGACCGTGGCGTTGGCGCGGGCGCGAGCCTCGCTCGTCGCTGCAACGTACGATTACCGAAAGGCTTACGCCCGCCTGCAGAAAGCGGTGGGCAAGGAGGAGATTTCATGAAAAGCAAGTTGTTCGTTCTCCCTCTCGCACTGTTGTTCGTTGCGGTCGGTTGTGCCGATCGCGAGGCGCAGCAGAATGCCAAGATTCAAGCCAATCTGCTGTCCGATACGACGATTCCTGTCACGACGACAAAGCCCTCGCGTCAGGACGTCGTCCAGACCCTGTCCGTGTCGGGTTCGCTCGATACGCTCGACATGGTGCAGGTGGGCGCGAAGGTCGGCGGCCGCCTTACCCTGGTTTCCGTCAAGGAAGGCTCACGCGTCCGTGCCGGGCAGCTGATTGCGCAGGTTGAGACGACCGACTTGCTGCTGCAGGCGCAACAGGCTCAAGCCGCTCTCCAGCAGGCGCTGAGTCGGAGGGCCGAGGCGCAAATCCAAGTGCAGATGACGCCCGAGCAGACCGAAGCCGCCGTCAAGCAAGCGGAGGCCCAGTTGTCTGCGGCGAAAGCGCAATTGGAACTGGTCCGGAAAGGCGCCCGGTCTCAAGAGAAGGAGCAGGCCCGACAGCGCGTCAACCAAGCGAAAGCCGCCCTGGACAAGGCGCGCGCCGACCTCGAGCGCATGAGAAAACTCTATGAGCAAGAGGCGATCTCCAAAGCGGATCTGGACGCAGTACAGGCGGCGCACGACCAAGCGCTCGCGGCATACCAGCAAGCCGTCGAGGCATACGATCTGATCATCGAGGGCGCACGGCCGGAAGAGATTCAACAGGCGGAGCAGGCGGTCCGGCAAGCGGAAGAGGCGGTACGGATCGCGCGTTCGAACCGGAGCTTGACCCAAGTGCGTCGGCAGCAGCTGGAACAGGCAGAGGCGGCGGTTACGCAAGCCCGGGCGGCTCTTCGTCTGGCGCAGGCGGCGTTAGCGGATGCCGCCATTTACGCACCGTTTGATGGATATGTTTCTGGCAAACCGGCTCAAGTGGGTCAGGTCGTTGCGCCCGGCACCCCGGTAGCGACGATCGTGAGTTTGAACGGTTTGTACTTCGACGTGCAGGTCTCGGAGACGGATGTGGCGCAGGTGCGGCCTGGGCAGCCGGTTACGGTTCGCGTGGACGCCCTACCTTCGCGAGAGTTCCAAGGGAGCGTCATCGCGATCAATCCCGTCGGAGCGGAGCTGGGCCGTATGTTCAGCGTGCGGGTCGGCCTATCCGACCCTGAGAAGGTGCTCCGCCCGGGCATGTTTGCGACGGGAGAGATTCAGTTGGAAGTGATTCCGAATAGCCTCGTGATTCCGCGCGAGGCGATCCTCCGAGAAGGCGAAAAGGCGTTCGTCTGGATCCGCAAGGGCGCAGACGGCGTGGAGAAGATCGAGGTGCAGGCCTTCGAAGCGCAGGACTCGACCGTTCGCGTGACCGGCCTCACGGGTGAGGAGGAAGTGATCCTCGAAGGCAAGGAAAAGCTTCTTCCGGATAGCAAGATCCGAGTCGTTTCGCCGAAGGAGGAGACGAAGGAATGAACCTGACGCTCGCCGCAATTCGGCGCCCCGTTTGGGTGCTGATGGTCATGCTGGCGATGTTGGTTCTGGGCTTCCTGGGCCTGCGCTCGATGCCGAGAGAGCAGAACCCCGAGGTTGACTTTCCGTTTGTCACCGTGACGACGGTGTATCCGGGCGCAGGGCCGGAAGAGATCGAGACGCTGGTTACCAAACCGATCGAGGACGCCGTCACGAGCATCGAAGGCCTCAAGCAGATTACTTCGACGTCCCAGGAAGGCGTCAGCGTGGTCGCGATCGAGTTCGAACTGGGAACCGACACGGACGTGGCGCTGCAAGAGGTTACGTCCAAGGTGGAGTCCATCTCGGGTCAGTTGCCCCGGGATGCGGAGCGCCCCGTCGCCAGCAAGCTGAACGTCGCCGCGCAACCGATCTTGACGATCGCCGTTGAGAGCGATCAACTGAATGCCCTGCAGCTGCGCGACCTGGTGGACGACCGCGTTCGGCCGCGGCTCGCTCGAATCGAAGGGGTCGCCGACATTTCGGTGAGTGGCGGTCAAGTGCGCGAGATCCGCGTCGCAGTGCGCAAGGACCGCCTTCTGAGCTATGGCCTCGGCATCCGCGAGGCGCTGAACGCCATCGCCGGCGCAACGCTCGACCTGCCCGCCGGAAGAATCGAGCGCGAAGGGACGGAGGTCGGTGTCCGCGTGTCGGGCGAATTCAAGTCCGTTGAGGAGCTGAGGAATCTGGTGATCCCGATTAGCGATCGTCAGAACCCGAATCGGCCGCCAGCCATCGTTCGACTCAAGGACATCGCTACCGTTATAGACGGCCCAGCCGAACGAACGGAGATCAGCCGAATCAATGGGCGCGATGCCGTAGTCTTGCGGGTTCAGAAGACGCGAGACGGCAACACCGTCAAGATTACAGAACAGGTAGAGCAGGCGCTCACCGAGTTGGAGGGTCTCTACCCGGTTCGGTTCACCACCACGGTTCGAAGCGCGGACCGAGTCAACGAGTCCTTGGAGGATCTGTATATCGCGCTCGTCTTGGGCATCGCTCTCGTTGTCCTTATCATTTATATTTTCTTGCACAATTTCCGGGGAACGTTGATTGTCGCCTTGGCGATCCCCACATCGCTCTTTGCGGCCTTTGCCGCCATTGCGGCGATGGGCTACTCGCTCAATACGATGACGATGCTCGGTTTGAGCCTGGCCATCGGCATCCTCGTGGACGACGCGATCGTCGTCTTGGAGAACACGTACCGACATCTCACGATGGGAGAAGCGCCGCGGGAAGCCGCCCTCAACGGACGGTTGGAGATCGGTCTCGCCGCCGTCTCGATCACGCTCGTAGACGTCGTCGTCTTTGTCCCGATCGCTCTGATGGGCGGGATCGTGGGTCAGTTCATGAGACCGTTCGCACTTACGGTCGTTGCCGCGACGCTGTTCTCTCTCTTCGTTTCCTTCACTCTGACTCCGATGTTGGCGAGTCGCTGGTACCGCGAGAACGAGTACGAGGAACCGACAAGAGGTTTCGCTGGCTGGTTCGACCGCTCTTTGCATCGGTTTGCGGATGCGTACTCGCGTCGAGTGGATTGGGCGTTGCGGCATCGCTGGTGGGTGATCTGGATCGGCGTGGCGGCTCTCGTGGGCGTGATCGTCTCGATTGCCGGCGGATCGCAGCCATCCTACGCAGGCGCTGCGCGAATTGGGTTCTTCTTCTTACCGATTGCCCTTGTGTTCGCTGTCGTTGGATCCTTGTTTGGAGCGGGCAAGTGGCGGCGCTTGCGGAGCAACGCGATTGGGGCGGTCCTCTTCGCGGGCGCCATGAGCTTCGCCGGCGTAACCGGGCATTTCTTCACGCAGATGAAGGGGGCGCCGCTGTTCCTGTTCACCTTCTTCCCGACATC
>RFHN01000192.1 GCA_003695835.1 Armatimonadota bacterium | reverse complement strand
CTTCGGTTATTATCGGCAGCCATTCGCCGAGACTCCACACTACAACCGGTAGACTCTCCGCCTCGGATGGAAGTCCTTCTCACAAACGACGACGGGGTGCGCGCCGAGGGGTTGCACGTCATGGCTGAGGTGCTGAAACCGCTGGGCCGGGTCGTTGTCTGTTCGCCGGACCGCGAACGTAGCGCGTGCGGTCATTCGATGACCTTGCGCGATCCGCTCCGCGCGGTGCCTGTCCAAGGGTTTCCCGTGGATGTCGAGGCCTACGAGGTGAACGGCGTGCCCGTAGATTGCGTCAACCTGGCTCTGCATGAGTTCTTTCCGAACGGCTGCGACCTCGTGGTCAGTGGGATCAACGCTGGCCCGAACTTGGGCTGGGACGTAACCTATTCCGGAACGGTGGGCGGGGCGCTGGAAGGGGCGGTCAACGGCATTCGGAGCATCGCGGTCTCGGTGGCGGTCTTCGTCGAGGAGGCTCCGCCCAATCTCGAGACAGCTCGGCTTTGGCTCGAGGAGTATCTTCCCTGGTTGCTCACCGCACCCCAGCCGAAGCACACGATTTTCAATGTAAACATCCCCAGCATCGCCTACCCGGAGATTCGAGGCACGCGCATCACTCGTATGGGCACGCGCATCTACAAGGAGCGCGTCGAGAAGCGGGAGGATCCGTTCGGCCGCCCCTATTGGTGGCAGGGCGGTGTCGTGATCATGGACAGCAGCGAGAAGGGCACGGACGTCGAGGCGGTGAACGAGGGGTTCGTTTCCGTTACGCCTGTCCGCCTC
The DNA here is from genome assembly GCA_003695835.1 of Armatimonadota bacterium. GTDB lineage: Bacteria > Armatimonadota > Fimbriimonadia > Fimbriimonadales > ATM1 > J051. The sequence goes on along the minus strand of RFHN01000192.1, from coordinate 2,984 downwards.
GACTGGACCGTGCACGAGCTGCTGCCGGAGCTTCAGCGCTCGTTGGAAGGGAAGTAGCCTAAAGGTCGCAGCATTCGCCGGCGTCCGTGCCGTGGTACGCGGCAAACGCCTTCAGCGCCCACGTCTCGCCGACGCAACCGCCCATGGTGGAAGCGACGGCGCACAGCTCGCCCAGCTCCTCCAGGCTGGCTCCGACCTCTTTCGCTTTGATCGCGTAGTATTTCACGCACGGCTCGCAGCGGGCGCTGATGGACCAAAGCAGCGCCCCAAGGACCTTAACCTTGGCAGGCAACGCGCCATCGGAGTAGAGCGCTTTCTGCCGCATTCCTTGAATGGCGCCGGTCGTGCCGCCGGTGACTTTGGCGAAAGACGAGAGATACTCGTATGCAGGCTCGATGTCGGTTAGTGGTTTCATTTTCTTGTTTCCTTTGATTCGAGAAGAGGTCTTACTGCTTCGCGGGAGCTTGTTCGTCGAGGGGCTTTGCCTTGAATCCGGTCTCCTCGATCGCGTGGATGAGCGTCTCTTCCGAAGGCCGAGGGCTGGATACCGAGACGACGACGATCGAGCGATCGAAATCCAGGTTGGCGTCCACGACGCCGGGCACCTTTCGAAGCTGATCTTGAATGGGAATGGCGCAGGCGGGACAATCGAGGCCCGAGACGGCGAGCTCGATCTTCCCGGTTGGCCGCGTCTGCGCTGCCGCGTGAACCTGGGGCTGTCGGATCTGCGCCACGTAGGGATAGGCAGCCGAAAGCAAGGCGATTCCAGCGATGAACCACATCATGCCGATCCGCATCTTCCGCTTCTTTGCAGCAGATGCGTCTGCGCAACAGCCATCGGCGCAAGCCTCTTGCGGCGTGCGATAGGCGAAGTAGAAGCCGAAGGCGAGGAACACGGCGGTGAGGCCGAGGAAGTAGGGTCGGTACGGAGCGAGCGCCGCGGAAACGCCTAATGAACCAGCCGCTCCCGCGCCGAGTAGGGCGGGAATCCAGCAGCAGGCGCCGGCGGCGAGTCCCGCCATTGCCGCGCCAACGTACGAAAACAGAACTCTCATGAACAGGCACCTCCTATCGGTGCCGGCTTCTTTCGGGTCGCATCCAAGATGGCTTTGACCCGTTCGTCGGCGACGTAGTACTCCGCAAACTTGCCGACCTTTCGCACGTCCAGCACGCCAGCCCCAGCCATCGCTTTCAAGTGATGCATGAGGGCGGGCGCGCTCATCCGCAAGAGGACGCTTAGCTCGCAGACGCACAAAGGCTCCACGAGTAGAGCGGCGGCAATCGCTACGCGTACCGGATGGGCAAGGCCCTTTAGCAGCTCTGCCGTTCGCTCAAGTTCCTGCTTCGGTGGGAGCGAATGCTCTACGCGGGCGACTCGGAGAGGGTCGTCGTTGTAAGCGTCGCAGCGTATCGCGCTGATGCGGTCGGTCGTTCGCTTCGTCATCTACGAGGTTAAACGCTGGCTGACGATTAATCGTTGAGTTCGTCTCAAGAGCGACTAAAAACCGTACTTCTTTAGAGGTCTTCGCCCAGCACCGGCCCGTAGAACCGCTCGACAAAGCGACGATACGGCTCCGACTCGACGATCGGGCGCCACCAGCGCTCGTTCTCGCGGTACCAGTTCACGGTCTGCCGCAGCCCTTCCTCGAAAGGAACCTGGGGCTCCCACCCCAGCGCGCGAACCTTCGACGAGTCCATGCTATACCGTTGGTCGTGGGCGCCCTTCCGCGGGTCGGGAATCCGCTTGATCCGGGATTCATCCATTCCGAGGGCCTCCAGGATCTTCGCCGCCACTTCGCGGTTTTGGCGCTCGTTTGCGTCGGAGATGTTGTACGCTTCTCCGGGTACGCCCTTGCGGAGGACGGTGTCAATGGCGGCACAGTGGTCATCCACGTGGATCCATTCGCGGACTTGTTCGCCTTCGCCGTAAAGAGGCGCCTTTTTCCCTGTGAGCAGGCGCGTGCAGAAGAAGGGTATCAGCTTCTCGGGATACTGGTACGGCCCGTATGTATTTCCGCCACGCGTGACGAGGACAGGCGTCCCGTAGGTAACAAAGGCCGCACGACAAAGCAGATCCCCAGCCGCTTTGCTGGCGGAGTAAGGCGTATTCGGCAAGAGCGGCGACTCCTCCGTCCATTTACCCGAGCCGATGCTTCCGTAAACCTCGTCGGTAGAGACCTGAACCATCCGCTGGACGCCCGAGTCGAGGCAGGCATCCAGCAGAGACTGCACGCCAAGCACGTTAGTGCGGAGGAACTCTTCCGCCCCCAGCAGGCTACGGTCGTTATGCGTCTCCGCAGCGAAGTTGACGATGGCGTCAATTCGGTGTTCCGTCAATATCTGCCGAACTCGATCGCGATCTTCGATCCGTCCGTGGACGAACTCGGCGCGACCTGTCGCGAGGACGTCCTCGATCGTGCTTCTGTGGCCGGCGTAGGTGAGAGCGTCCAGAATCACGATGCGATCTTCGGGGACAGTCCGAAGCACGTAGCGGCAGTAGTTGCTACCGATAAATCCCGCCCCGCCACAAACCAAGAGATTCATCTTATCGGAATGGCGTCTCCGGGTCCTCTTCGTGCCGGATTTCGTCAACCGGTTCCTTCCGGCCCCAGCCCGCATACAGCCGGTCAGGGAAGTTGAGAACGAAAGCGTCTTCCGAACCGATGTTCTTGTACGCGTGGACGACGCCCGGAGGCACGGTCACGAACACGGGGTTCTGTTCGCCGACTTCCAGCTCGACTTTCCGAAACTCCCGCCCACTGCGATTCTCCCAAAGCATGAGCAGGAATCGTCCGCTCAGGAAGGCGAATCCGTCCGTCTGGTCTCGGTGCTCGTGGGGGCCGCGCTGCACCCCAGGTTTGGTTTGGCTGATGTAGCCCATCACCGGACGGAAACCCTGTGGGAGTTCGTCTTCTCGGAACAACTCGGTGAGCCACCCGCGGTGGTCCTCAAACCGGTTGAGTTTGCGAAGGAAGGTCCCCGGG
>RFHN01000191.1 GCA_003695835.1 Armatimonadota bacterium | reverse complement strand
CTCGCCAATCGCCGTCATGCAACCGCTGAGAGACATAGGCGCGGCTTTCCGAAGTTGGATAGCGCACGGCGACGTCGAGCAAAGCGATTCGCTCCTCGGGCTCTCCGGATGTCCCTTTGGCGATCAGGGCGTTGGCGAGTGCGGGAGCGTCCGCTTCGTGTTGGCTCACAAGGTACGCGACTGGCTCGACCGCATTCTCGCTCTCGATGACCTGCAGATATCGCTCTTCCCACATCGGGGCGGATAGCAAGGCATAGGCGGCTGCCATCCGTGCGGTCCGGTCGTCCGAGGCAAGCTCAGGAATGAGAAATGGGGCGAGGGAGGGGTGTGCTCGAAAGAAGTTTTCTGCACCTCTGCGATAACGTAGTTGAAGCAGTAACTGCTGAAGGGCGACGGTGGCAACGCTCGTCTCGGGGTCTCCCAGTGCTCGAGTGAGCAGGGATACTATATGGGAGCTGTCCGTAAGACGCTCCAGGTTCGTCAGGACGACGATTCGGATGCGTGGATCGGGATCTTCGATCAGGCGCTCCAGGGGTTCTTGCTGTAGCACCGATCCGATCCGAGTGAGCGCAACGACGAGGTTCAACCTTTCGTCTCCGCGCGCTGTATCGAGCACGGATAGGATCGGTGGAACGGCGGCGGGGCCGACGCGCACGACCTCCGCAATCGCGTTGGCGTCGCCGCGCCGAATTCGGTCGAGAACTCCCGAAACGTCTTGGCAAAAGGCGCAGGCGGCCAGGTGGACGGCGAGCCAAGCGAGTACGACGCGCGTGCCTTTCACAATGATAGGACGCGCGGAGAGAGAGTAGGGAACCTACGGGTCTACGGAAAGATGCCGCGGGTAACCGTAGCGTCCGCCACGCGCTTCACGCCGATGATGTAGGCTGCCGTCCGCATGTTCGTCTTGTGCTGGTGCATGACGGAAAGCACATGGTGGAAGCTATTGCGGATGATTTTCTCCAACTTCGCGTTGACTTCGTGCTCTTCCCAGAAGAACGCCTGGAGGTCTTGCACCCATTCGAAGTAGCTGACGATCACGCCGCCTGCGTTCGCCAGCACATCCGGCACAACGAAGACGCCACGATCCCAAAGTTCGGCTTCTGCGCCGGGAGTCGTCGGTCCGTTCGCGCCCTCGACGATCAGCTTCGCTTTGATGTCCTTGGCGTTGCCTTCGTGGATCTGTTCGGCAGTGGCTGCGGGGATGAGGATGTCGCAGTCGAGCGTGAGCAGTTCCTCATTCGTGATCTTGTCGCATTCGGGGTATTCCTGAATGCCGCCTTCTCGGTCCGCGTACCTTTGGAGGATCGTGTGGATGGGCAGACCCTTCTCGTTGTGAATCCCACCGGTTCTGTCCGAGACGGCGATGACTTTGCATCCGGCCTCCATGGCGAGTCGTGCGGCGACGCTTCCCACGTTCCCAAAGCCTTGAACCACGACGCGGGCGTCTTTGACTGGGATGCGCAAGAACTCACACGCCTCGACCATGGCGGTTACTACGCCGCGCCCGGTCGCCTCCACTCGTCCTTGGGAGCCACCGAGGGGGACCGGCTTGCCTGTAACCACTCCCGTCACCGTAGCGCCTCTCTGCATGGAGTACGTGTCCATGATCCAAGCCATGACCTGGGGGTTGGTGCCCATGTCGGGGGCCGGGATATCCCGATCCTCACCGACGATCATGTTGATTTCGGAAATGAAGCGCCGGGTGAGCTTTTCGAGTTCGCGTCGGCTCAACCGTTTGACGTCCACTTTGACCGCGCCCTTCGCCCCGCCGTAAGGAATGTCCACGATAGCGCATTTCCAGGTCATCCACATGGCGAGGGCGGTCGTTTCTTCGAGGTCTACCTCTGGGTGATAGCGGATCCCGCCCTTGGTGGGTCCACGGGCGATATTGTGTTGGACGCGATAGCCCTCGAAGACCTCGACGCGACCGTTGTCCATGACGACGGGGAAGTTGACGATGACTTGACGCTTGGGCGTGGCGAGGACTTTGTGAAGGCCCTCGTCGAGGTCCAGGTACTTCGCTGCTATGGCGAGTTGCTCTCGAGCCATCTCGAGCACGGATGGCTTCTGCGTTTGCGGCTGTTCAGTTTGCGTGCTCACAAAAAACCTCTTGATTAGATTCTGTCACGGCTCCGGCGGCTTGACCATCGGGACTGCAGAGCATAAACCAGCAGAGCCAGCGCGGCATTATACAGGATGCCGCCTACCGTACTCACGAGCCACCGGAGCAGGTCCGAGGGAATTCCTATGAATAAGAACAGGACTCCGGCGACCAATGTGGCAGCTCCCGTTACGACCGCGGCTGCCCAGGGGCCGGCCGCGGGAGTGGCTTGGTACACGCGCGTCGCCACCACGCAGGCGAACATCCGGCTGAGCGTATAAGCGGCCACCCTCTCGTTCCAAAGCGCGCTATGAAACAATCCCGCAACGAATCCGATGCCGGCCGCCGCCTCCACGCTACCGCGCATCGAGAGGGCAGCGGCGATGACGAGAAGGAAATCCGGCTTCACCCAACCAATGCTCATCCGTTCGGCGAGGCTTCCCTGAAGCGCCGCCGCCAAAATCAGCCACAGAAGGGGCGAAAGCCAATGCCTCACTTTTTCACCAGTACGACCACTTCCCGAACCTTCGCAAGGTTCACGGCCGGCACGACGGTCGCCTCGATGACGCCGGTCGTGCGATTCCTTCGCGCCTCGGCCACGCGCCCGATGAGAATGCCTTCCGGATACAGAATCGAGAGGCCCGACGTGGTGATCTCGTCGCCGCCGCGGATGATCGGATCGAGGCTGCCGGTTGGCTCTCGGTAGATGGTCAGCGCGAGTTGGTCGCTGCCCCGGCCGCGCAGGATGCCGACCTCCTGCGAGTCGCTCCGAAAGACCCTTGCGCCAACCGCAAAGCGGGGGTGGGTTACTAAGTTGGCGACGCAAGTCCCCTTCGAGACTTCGACCACCTGTCCCACGAGACCACTCGGGACGAGCACAGGCGCTCCCGGCTTGACGCCCTGCTTTTCGCCCACGTTCAAGGTGATCCGGTGATTCGAGAGGTTCAGGGCGACAATGTCCGCGGTGATTTTCTGGTACTGTGGATACGGCGGCATCTCCTGGAGCTGCCGCAGGCGCCAGTTTTCCCGTTCCAACGCTTCCAACTTTCTACGATCGGCCAGCGTTTGAGAGAGCGTCGTCTCCAACTCTTCGACTCGGCGTCGAAGTGTGCCCGCTTCGAGAAAGCTGACGACCGTGTCGCCCGCGAAATCGAAAGTTCGGTTGAGTGCGCGAGTCGGCGGCAGGATGACGAATTGGACGGCGCGTGTAACAGGGTCAATGCGTGCGTCTGGGTTCGGCGCGGACTCGGTTTCGGCTCCACCTTCCACGTGCTTCTTTGCGTTGCTTTGTAGAACGCCGAGAACGACGGAGAGGCACACCAGCAAGAAGATTAGGACCGCGCTCCGGGAACTTCTCATGCCTTTGGAACTTCGACAAGAACCTTGCGGAGTTGCGGGTTCTGCCGGATCTCTTCCATGACGCGTCCGGTGCCCACGACGACGCAGGTGAGCGGATCATGCGCAACGGTGACGGGCACTTGCGTGTGCTGCTGGATGAGGCGGTCGAGACCTCGCAGCAGCGCGCCTCCGCCTGCGAGGACGATGCCGCGATGGATGATGTCGGCGGACAGCTCCGGCGGGGCCGTCTCGAGGGTTTCGATGACGGCGCGGAGGATCTCGTTCAGCGGCTCCTGGATCGCCAGGCGCAGATCCTCGCTCGTGACAATGGCCGCTTTGGGGAGGCCGGTTAGCAGATCTCTTCCTCGAACCTCGTATTCCAGCTCTTCTTCGAGTGGAAACGCCGAGCCGATGCTGATTTTCGCCTTTTCCGCGGAGCGCTCCCCGATGTACAGATTGAAGGCTTTGCGAACGTAGTTGACGATCGCTTCGTCAATCTCGTCGCCCGCCGTCCGAATGGATCGGGATTCGACGATTCCAGCCAAGGAGATGATCGCGACCTCGGTGGTTCCCCCGCCGATGTCCACGATCATCGAACCGGTCGGTTCCGCGACCGGCAATCCGGCCCCGATCGCCGCCGCCATCGGCTCTTCAATCACGTAGGCTTCGTTTGCGCCCGCTTTCCGCGCAGCTTCGATAACCGCCATCCGCTCGACCTCCGTAACCCCAGAGGGGATGCCGACCACGACGCGGTGCCAGGCAAACCTTCGCTGGGACGACTTTTGGATGAAGTACTGGAGCATCTTCTCCGTCTGATCGTAGTCCGCGATGACACCGTCCTTGAGGGGCCGGATCGCTGAGATCGAAGACGGGGTCCTGCCCAACATTCGCTGGGCCTCTTCGCCGACGGCGAGCACAGCGCCGGACTGGTTGTCGACGGCCACGACCGAAGGCTCGCGGAGAACGATCCCTCGTCCCTGCACGTGTACGAGCGTATTGGCTGTTCCCAGGTCAATACCCATGTCCTCGGTGACATGGGCAAGCAACCGCTGAACGACGCTCATCAACTGTTGAATCACGGAGTATCTTCTTTGAGGGGCTCAGTCGGGGCGATCCTTTTCACAAGGACTTCGCGGGAGAGGGCGGAGAGTACGACATGCCCGCTGTCCATGAAGATGACCGATCGCACCTTCTTGCCTTGCGACGCGTCAACGAGCTTTTCTGTGTCTTTCATGAGCTGAATGAGCCGGCGGACCGGCGAAGAATCGCTCGCAATGATGGCGATGACATGATCAGCCAGTACGTAGTTCTTGAAACCCACGGGAAGGACCGGGAATTCTTTCATGCTGCTTGTCTCCTTGCACCGAAAGGGCGCAATGAGCGGGAGATTACCTGGAAGCGGCGCGAAGCCCTCACCCCGCTCAATCAGCGACAGTCTTCGCGAGGGTAGCGACCAACGGAGCGGCACGGCGCGAGAGAAGACGAGGCTCAGGCGGCGAGCCTCACCCGTGTTCCGGTATGTGCCGTGAAGTTAGGAACCCGCGCCCGCGATCGAGGGGCCTCGGCGGCTCGCTGCGCCACCGCCGCCACCACCGGATGTGCTGCCACCGGTCTGGCCGCCCTCGAAGGCCGGCCCGCTGGTCTCGACCAACGTCGGTTGGACAGGCTGGACGACGACGGGCGTGCGAACCGGTTCAGCCGGCTGGGGAGGCAAAACCGGGTCCTTTCGCATGAAGAAGAAGACTCCAATTGCGATCAGGCCGAAGACGAGCGCTCCGACGACGATGGGCATATCGTACTGATTCTGTTCAGCAGCCATGGCGGTACTCCTTGCCAAACGCAAGCATACCCAATGGACGGGCGTTGCGTGGCGTTTCGTTTGGCTCTAATGGCGGAAATGTCGGACGCCGGTGAAAACCATGGCGATGCCGTGGGCATTCGCCGCCGCGATGACCTCCTCGTCCTTTTTCGAGCCGCCCGGCTGGATAACCGCTCGAATCCCTGCTTGAGCGGCCGTCTCGATGCTGTCCGGGAAGGGGAAGAAAGCGTCCGACGCCAGGGCGCATGCAGCAGCGCGGTCCCCCGCCTGCTCGATGGCGAGGCGCACGGACTGCACTCGGTTCATCTGGCCCGCGCCCACGCCCCACAAGCGGCTGGCGTCTGCCAGGACGATGGCGTTCGATCGGACGTGTTTGACCAAAACCCAGGCGGATCGCATCGCCTCGCGTTCCTCTTCCGTCGGCTGTCGCTCGGTGACGACGGTCCACTCCGACGGGTCGTTCGCATCCTCTGTCTGGAGCAGGGCTCCTCCGCCAATGGACCGAAGGGAGGGCGGTCTCTCTTCCGCCGGCGGTCTTGCACGCAGTAAGCGAACACTCTGGCCCCAGCCCGAGCGGTCTTGGAACACCTTCAGAGCCCCTTCCGACCAATCGGGGGCCAGTACGACCTCGAGAAAGTTGCCCTGTGCTG
>RFHN01000190.1 GCA_003695835.1 Armatimonadota bacterium | reverse complement strand
GAGTCGAGCCCCGGGTACATGACCCGCGAGACCTTGGGATGAAGCTCGAGGAACTCCGCAACGCGCTGAGCGGAGCTCTGCTGCCGTTCCATTCGGAGCGCCAAGGTCGGAATACCAAACACGAGAATGTCCCACGCCGCCTTTGGCGAAAGCGACCCGCCGAAGTCTTTCCGGAAGAGCAGAAGATCCGTCTCCGCCTTCCGCGGTCCAATCACCGCCCCGCCCATATCGGCGCCGAACCCGCTCAAGTGCTTTGTGAGGCTGTGTACCACGAAATCCACGCCTTGCTCGAGCGGCCGTTGGCAGAAAGGCGATGCGAATGTGTTGTCAATGATCGTCGTGATCCGTTCCTCTTCTGTTCGTGTTTCGTTGACCTTCCGGGCCACCTCCACTACCTGTTCGATGTCCACCAACGACAGCGTCGGATTACATGGCGATTCGAAATACAGCACCTTGGTCTCAGGTCGGATCGCCTCCGCCAGACAGGTCGGGCAGTTCATGTCAACGAACGTGTGCGTCACCCCGAAACGCTCGAGCCAATGAGTGATGAGGTTGTATGTACATCCATAGATGGTCTTGTGCGAGACGATGTGATCCCCAGCTTTGAGGTGGATGCCAAGGACGGCGGAAATCGCAGCCATACCCGTGGCGAAGCTGACCGCCGTCTCTCCCTTTTCGGAGAACGCAAGCGTCTCTTCCAGCAAACCCTGACAAGGGTCGTCGAGTCGAGCGTAGATGTAGATCGGATGGAGCGTATTGCGATCCAGCTCTGGGTTGGCAAACTGCTCGAAACCCTTGGCTCCACGTTCGGCGCTGCGCAGTCGGAACGCAGTGGTCGTGGTGATGGGTGGCAGGATGTGGTCCACGAAGTCCCACTTTTCTGAGCGAAACTTTCCGTGGATGAGAACGGATCGGTCGCGGTACTTCTCTTCCTTGGAGGCCATCTTGGTTCTATTATGGTGCGAAGACCATGCCGACCGGGGCATAATCCGGCACAATGGAGTCCAGGATCTTCAACCGCCACTTCACTCGCGAGGAAGCGAACGCCGTTCTACCGTTTATCGCCCCGCTCTTGCTCCGAATTCGCACCGCCCTCGCAGACCTGGCTCAGAATCGAGAAGAGGTCATCAAGGCCCTTCAGCGTCAGCAGACGAACGGCAAACCGATGGACCCCAAGCTCGTGTCGCTACTCGACCGCCTCCAATCGCTCACCGAAGAGGTCGAATCCTACGGCTGCATTATCAAAGACCATTTGAACGGAATCGTGGACTTCCCCGCCATGCTGGATGGCGAAGAAGTCTTCCTTTGCTGGAAGTATGGCGAGGAAGAGGTGTGCCACTATCATCCCCTGGATGGCGGCTTCGACCAGCGCCAACCCCTACCGTAGCTACACCGCAATCGCCTGCTCGCAAATCGAGCGCTTCGAAAAAGGCCCCAGTCTCCGCAAGGACTCCATCAATTCAGCGAACGTCTTCGTGTCGAGCGTTTGGGCCGCGTCCGACATGGCTCGCCGAGGATCCGGGTGTACCTCGATCAGTAGCCCGTCCGCCCCAGCCACGAGGGCCGCGCAGGACATGGCCGGAATGTACTTGGCCACGCCGACGCCGTGACTCGGGTCAACGATGACCGGAAGGTGGCTGTGATCCTTCAAGACCTGGACGGCGGCCAGATCGAGCAGATTCCGCGTGTAGCTGCGATCGAAGGAAACGAGGCCTCGCTCGCAGAGCATGACGTTCGAATTGCCGTTCGAGAGAATGTACTCGGCGGCAAGAAGGAACTCGTCAATGGTGGCAGCGGGCCCGCGTTTGAGCAAGACCGGTTTCCCGCTCTTCCCCGCCTCGATCAGGAGCGGCAAGTTCTGCATGCTTCGGGCCCCAATTTGGAGGATGTCAACGTACTCCGCAACGGTCTCAACCAGATCCGGCGACATGACCTCCGAGACCGTTAGAATGCCGACCTCGTCCGCCACTTGGCGCATGATCTTCAGGCCTTCGACGGCGAGGCCCTGGAATGAGTACGGCGAGGTGCGCGGCTTGAAGGCTCCCCCGCGCAACACGAGCGCTCCGGCGGCCCGCACTTCCTTCGCCGCTTCCGAAAGCTGCTCATATCCCTCGATGCTGCACGGGCCGGCCATGACCACGAAATCCGTCCCCCCGATGTGGACCCCCCGCACATTGACCACCGTCGAAGCCGGGTGGAACTCACGAGAGGCGAGTTTGTACGACCGGCTGACGTGGGTTACCTGGCTGACGCCGGGCAGGATCTGGAGCTTTTGGGCCAGCGGCTCTCGGACGTCCGCGGGAATGGCTGACGGGATGCCGATCGCCATCACGCTACCGGGCATCAACAGCGTGTCAAGGCCGTATTCCTCGATCGTGGAACAGACAGCCTGGATCTGCTCCTCGGTAGCCCCTGGCTTCATCGTGATTACCATGGGGCTGGAATCCTCCGGATGGTCTTCGGCATGCGCGCGAACCGTATAGGAAAGCCGATGACGTTGAAGACGTCTCGATAGAGGTCAATGACGCCCGCGAGAACCTCCTCCGGCCGCCTTCTCCGAAGGATCATCCCGAGGTCATAGACCCAGTAAAGCAGCATCGCGGTCAGAGCCACGGTGAGAGTGAGCCCTTCGGAGAACGCGAGAGACGTGCCAACGGTCATGGCGATCATCAGACCGCAAACGAGCGGCCACAGAACCATGAAGGCTCCCAAGAGACTTTGATCCCTCCCGGCGACCCACAGATAGACAACAAGCCCAAGCGCAATCGTAAGAAATCCAGCGAGAAAAGTGTCAATAAACAGCGGAAAGATATCGTGAACCAGCGCGCCCCAAAGCGCGACCGGTAAGGCGACGAGGAACACGCTGACGAGCCAAGCCGCAACTTGCAGCGCGAGGTTGGCTTGCCTGGTCAGGGAGAGCGCGGCGAGCGAGAGGATCGCCAGCGCGTAAACGACCTCCATGTCCAGAGTGGTGGCCACCCATTGCTCAACCGAAGGTAGCAACCAAAACCGAAT
>RFHN01000189.1 GCA_003695835.1 Armatimonadota bacterium | reverse complement strand
GTTCAATGACCATCCGCCCCCGCCCCGCGATGACCATCTCCACTTTCTGCGCCGTCGCGGACACGGCCGCGAGAACAGCCGCCACCAAAGCCAACCCGAATCGCCACTTCATTCCTTGAGTTTAGACGTTTCAAAGCTCGTTTGGGCGTCAGGCGCTCCGGATGAGGGGTCTTGCATCCGCGTCAACGAGCCGGGTACTCTTTGATGGTTCCCGTCGAGGTTGCCTCGACCGTGGGGCCAGATGAGCGAGACGGCGAGTGAAACGACACCTGGTCCTCGAAGACGGTACGGTATACAGCGGGCAACCGCTCGGCGCAGACCTTGAAGTTTCCGGCGAAGTAGTCTTCAACACGGGGATGACCGGTTATCAGGAGATCCTGACCGACCCCTCTTACGCCGGACAGATCGTAACCCTCACCTATCCCCTGATCGGCAACTACGGAATCAATGACGACGATTTTGAGTCGTTCCGCGTCCAGGCGGCGGGGTTGGTGGTGGGGGAGGCGTCGGAGATTCCCAGCAACTGGCGCGCCCGGTACACGCTCCACGATTTCCTGAGAGAGCGCGGAGTGCCCGCCATCCAGGGTCTCGACACGCGCGCCCTCACCCTGCGCCTCCGTTCCTACGGTGTCGCCATGGGAATGATCACGGACCGCGAGCCGACCGTCGCTCTCGAAGCGTTGCGCGACACCCCAAGGTATGGGGAGAGGGTGTTTGTCGAGGAAGTCAGTACGAAAGCGCCTTACGCGTGGGGCGTTGAAGGCAAAGAGCCGGTGGACGCACCGAGCCGAGACTACCAGTGCAAACTCGTCGTCCTCGACTTGGGAGTGAAGCTGAACATTCTCCGCCGGTTTGCGGCGGAAGGTTGTCGCTTGATCGTCCTCCCACACTCGACGCCCGCGGAAGAGATCCTCGGCTGGAAGCCGGACGGCGTGGTTCTGTCGCCAGGCCCAGGAGACCCGCGACACCTGAAGCAGGTCGCGGCAACGGTCAATGAGTTGCTCGGTCGGATTCCGATGTTCGGAATCTGTTTGGGGAACCAGATGATCGCTCACGCGGTCGGCGGGGAAACGTTCAAGCTGAAGTTTGGTCACCGCGGCTCGAACCACCCGGTCCAGGACCTGAAAACGGGCAAGGTGACGATTACCTCACAAAATCACGGTTACGCCGTGGATCCCGACAGCTTGGTCGGAACCGGTGCGGAAGTAACCCAAAGGAACCTCAACGACGGCACGGTGGAGGGAATCGAAGTAAAGGAGAAAATGGCGTATAGTATCCAATATCATCCGGAAGCGGCGCCGGGGCCGTGGGATTCGCGGCCCTGGTTCCACGACTTCTTGGCTCGAGTGGGGAGGGCAGGCGCTTGAAGCGCGTCATGGTGATCGGCAGCGGCCCCATCGTCATTGGTCAGGCCGCTGAGTTCGACTACGCAGGTTCGCAGGCGTGTCGGTCGCTTCGCGAAGAGGGGCTCGAGGTAGTCCTTGTCAACTCCAACCCGGCGACGATCATGACGGACGTCTCGATGGCGGATCGGGTCTACATCGAGCCTCTAACCCTCGAATTCTGTGAACGAATCATCCGACAGGAAAGCCCCGACGCGCTGTTGCCCTCTCTGGGTGGGCAAACCGGGTTGAATCTCGCGTCGGATCTCGCGCGGGAAGGCGTTCTTGACAAATACGGTGTACGGCTGCTCGGGACGCCGCTCGAAGCCATCCGCAAGGCGGAAGATCGGGAGGCGTTCCGCGAGCTGATGCGCGAGATCAAAGAGCCGGTGCCGGAGAGTTGGATCGTCAACTCGATGGACGAACTCCGGGCAATCCTCCCCAAGGTCCCTTATCCTTGCATTATTCGTCCCGCGTTCACGCTCGGTGGAACCGGCGGCGGGATCGCTCATGACGAAGAGGAACTGCTTCAAATCGGCGAGCAGGGTCTACACCTCTCGCCGGTCCACCAGATTCTGGTCGAGCGCTCTTTGCTCGGGTGGAAAGAGATCGAATACGAGGTGATGCGGGACTCGGCGGACAACTGCATCACGATCTGCAACATGGAGAACGTTGACCCGATGGGGGTTCACACCGGCGACTCCATCGTGGTGGCTCCGTCGCAAACGCTCTCGGACATCGAGTACCACATTCTGCGATCGGCTTCGCTCAAGATCATCCGCGCCTTGGGGATTGAGGGGGGCTGCAACGTTCAGCTTGCAGTTAACCCCAACGGCTACGATTACTACGTCATCGAAGTCAACCCTCGCGTCTCTCGTTCCTCCGCATTGGCTTCGAAGGCGACGGGATATCCGATCGCTCGCGTCTCCGCAAAGGTTGCGATCGGAAAGACGCTCGACCAGATCGAGAACGCAGTGACGAAGACGACCAAGGCCTGCTTCGAACCCGCGCTGGATTACTGCGTCGTGAAGATTCCGCGCTGGCCGTTCGACAAGTTTGAATCGGGAAACCGAACGCTCACCACGCAGATGAAAGCGACCGGCGAAGTCATGGCGATCGACCGGTCCTTTGAAGGCGCGTTGATCAAAGCGGTACGAGGTCTCGAAGTGAGCCGGAAGGCCCTCGTACCGACAGGATTCGAAGAGCTGTCGGAGCCGGACCTCGAGGTCAAGGTAGCGGTGCCGACGGACGAGCGCCTATGGGCGTTATCCGAGGCCTTCCGGCGCGGGTGGAGCGTCGAAAGGGTGAACGATCTGTCTAAGATTGACCCGTGGTTCTTACACAAAATACGGCGGATCGCGGTCGGAGAATACGAGCCTCCCGAGCCGAATGTCTTCAAGATGGTGGACACGTGCGCGGGCGAGTTCGAAAGCCGGACGCCGTACTACTATGGCACGCGCGGCGATTCAGACGATTACATCCCGTCCGAGGGTCAAGCGGTACTCGTACTCGGTAGCGGACCGATCCGGATCGGACAGGGAATCGAGTTCGACTACTCTTGTGTGCACTGCGCGTGGGCCTTGCATGATGCCGGCTGCCGTTCCATTATTCTCAACAATAATCCTGAAACGGTCAGTACGGATTTCGACACCGGCGACGCCCTCTACTTTGATCCGGTGACGGCGGAGGACGCCCTTCGCGTGATTCGTCACGAGAAGTGTGTCGGCGTCATGCTCCAGTTCGGCGGGCAAACGGCGATCAATCTTGCCTCCGCGCTGGACGACGCCGGAGTGCCCATTCTGGGGACGAGCCGGGAGGCGATCGAACGCGCCGAGGATCGCGAGAGATTCGATGAGATGTTGGAGAAGCTCCGCATCCTCCGTCCTCCCGGCAAGGGGGTTCGTGGATTGGAGGAAGCGCTGCAAGTCGCTCGCAAGATCGGATTCCCTGTCCTGGTCCGCCCCAGCTTCGTGTTAGGGGGCCGGGCGATGGAGATCGTTCACAACGAGCGGGAGTTGGTTACCTTCATGGAACAAGCAGAGCGAGCCAGCGAAGGGGCGCCGGTCCTGGTAGACCGATATTTCCCGGGCGTCGAAGCGGAACTCGATGCGATCTGCGACGGGGAAGGGGCGCTCGTGCCGGGAATCATGGAGCATATCGAGCGCGCCGGCGTTCACAGCGGCGATAGCATGACCGTCTATCCACCGGTGACGCTCGACCTGGCGACGCAGTGGCGTATGGTAGAGATCGCCGGTCAGATCGCTCAGGAGCTGGACGTACGAGGGTTGATGAATATTCAGTTTGTGATCCACGAAGGCGAGGTTTACGTGCTCGAAGTCAACCCGCGCGCGAGTCGTACCGTACCTTATATCAGCAAAGCAACCTCTTTGCCGATGGCGCGATTGGCCACGCTCTGCGCTCTCGGGAAGAAGCTGCCGGAGTTGGGCTATGGCTACGGCCTGTGGAGTCCAGCAGAAGGCCGTGTCGTCGCTCACGGGGAGCCGTCCCACTCGCCGGTCTATGCGGTCAAGGCGCCTGTGTTCAGTTTTCAGAAGCTGGCGCTGGTCGAGCCAAGTCTCGGCCCGGAGATGAAGAGCACGGGCGAGGTGATGGGCCTGGACAAGACCTACGAAGCTGCCGTGTACAAGGCGATCCTTGCGGCGGGCATGAAAGTGCCGGACGCCGGCGCGGCGTTGATCACGGTGCGCGATGCCGACAAAGCGGAGGCGATCGAGCTGGCAAGGACGCTCGCGGAGATGGGCTTTGAGCTGTACGCCACGGCGGGCACGCACAGGGCCTTTTCGGAGGCGGGCCTCGAATCGCGAGCGGTCTGCAAGATCAGCGAGGGGAAGCCCAACGTGCTCACGGTCGTCAGGGACAAAACAGTCAACCTCGTCATCAACACTCCGAGCGAGAACCGAGAGGCCGAACGCGAGGCGATGCTGATCCGGCGCGCCTGCGTGGAGTTCGGCGTTCCTTGCCCGACGAGTCTGGACACGGCCCGGGCGTTGTTGCTCGCCATGAAGTTGCGACGAGATGGGACCGAAGTTCAGTGTAAGTCTTTGGTTGAATATTGTCCAGATCGTAGCAGCCAGAGGACCACGACGCCGACCCCGGCTCCGTCGTAGAAAAGATCGAACGGTGACCCGTGGCGATTTGGATAGAAGGATTGCCGGAGTTCGTCAAAGCAGCCCGTGAGCAGAGCAAGCGCCGCGCCGACGAGGACCCACTTCGCGCTTTTTCCAAACCAAGCTGACAGGGTCAACGTAAACAGTAGGGCGAGGAGCCCATAGTAGGTCACGTGGCCCGCTTTCCGCGCAATCGAGTCTGCCAGGAAGAGAGCCTCGCCTTCGAGCCCCAGGAAACGACGCAGAAGCTCCATCGTCCAACTGGATGAGGCGGACGGGCCGCTCGAAAAGAGGACGATGCTCCACCAGAGCAGCGTCCCGACTGTCAAGAGGTATCTCTTCACGGGTAGCGGGTTATAATATCCGCACCGCGCAAAGCGAGGACGAAATCATGTTGATCGCATCACTGATCCTTTTCTCACCGACCGTGGAGCCGGTTACTCTCCAACGGAAGTTCCAGGCCAACGAAACGGCGAAGTATGAATTCACTTCCCGGATCCAACTGGATCACCGGCAGGCTCCCGTGGAGACCTTCATCCCCACCAACGAGACCGTGACCTACACGTTCACGATGAAGGTGGAGAAGTTGAAGCCGGATGGAATCGCCGACGTTCGATTCCAGCGCGAAAAGATCTCCGTCCGGATGGGCGAGACGTTCGACGCGCCGCCGAAGACGGAAGAGATCAAGACGAACGAAAACCTGCTTTTGACCCTCTCGCCCACCAACCAGATTCTCGCCGCCCGAGACGAATCGAAGAAGCCGCCGCTCCAAGCGGAATGGCTCGCCGGGATCGGCTCGGCCGCGGCCCCCGTCCAAGACATCATTTCCTCATGGATCGCACAAATGCACCAGCTTGCTGGGTTTGTCAACTTCTTCGATCGCGGCCCGATCCTTCCGGAACATCCCGTTGAACCGGGAGCGACGTGGGAGGAAACCGTAGGCTACGCGCCGGTCGTCGTCGAGAAAGGCGCGGACAAGGGGAAGGCGCTCAACGCGCGCATCGACTACAAGTACACCTACAAAGGCGTGACGGACTACGAAGGCAAGTCTGTGTATCACATTCAGGGCACATATCAGATGGATACGGACGCGGCGAAGTACATCGAAGAGCTGCTGCAGGACCAACGGGAGATGTCGCCTTTCAAGGAAATTCGTCTGCAGCTGAAAGGCACCGTGGACTACTACCTGGACCGCAACACTTGCGACGCCTTCCGGATCCGAGCCGAGGCGGAGGGATACTTCAGCATGACGCTGAAGGACGAGCCGGGCGGACCGGTGCTGGAACAGAAGATCCGATCGCGCGCGGGCCTTGTCCGCAAATAGCCCCGTGGAAGAAACGGCACGGGAGGACGCTGCGCAACCGCTGGAGCGGCGTGTCCTGCTGGCCTGTGCCCTCGGGCTTTTCGCGCTCAGCCTCCTTCTTCGCTTGCTCGGAATCGGGTGGGGACTGCCCAATGAGTTTCGCCACCAGTCCTTGCATCCCGACGAGCTGATCATCGCCGGTCACGCCGTACTCAAACCGTATTTCCTTCCGGACTTCTACAACTACGGCACGACCTATCTCACCCTGTTGAAGTTGGGAACCGACGCGGGTACGGCTTACGGCTGGATCCCGACCGGCGAAAACGTGCCGGAATGGCAGACGCTTGGGGCCGTACACCTCACCGGGCGCGTCATCAGCGCATTCTGCGGAGCGCTGACGGTCTTGCTCGTTTTCCTGTTATGCCTCCAATTCACCAACATCCTTGGCGCTTTGCTCGCGTCGCTGGCCTTGACAGTCGCGCCGGGGCATCTGGTCCACTCCCAGTTTCAGACCACGGACGCGCTCTCGACGCTGCTCGCCGCGGCGGCGCTGTTTGCGATGGTTCGTTGGTTGAAGCGAGAAGACCCGGCGCCAAAAGGCGCGTTCCTCATGGCCCTGTGGGTGGGCCTCTTTGCGGGAACCCGCTATTCGGGCATTGTGCTGATTCTTCTCGCCGTTGGCCTTGTCCTTTGGCGGTGCAAGAGAGAGAGACCGTTCCAGATGGCGCTTGCAACGTTGGGAGGCGCGGCCGTCGGCTTCGTCGTGGCAACGCCCGGGCTGATTTTGCAGACAAGTTCGTTCGTCCGCGATTTTCTGTACGAATCTGGGCACGTTCGGACGGGCCATGGGATCGTCTTCGCTGAGACGCCGACCGGATTCCTCTACCACCTCGGCAATCTGTTCGAGGGCTTCGGCTGGATTCAGACGTTGGCTGCCGCGTTTGGGCTGCTGCTGCTCGCGCGAACGCGTTCCCTTGCCGCGTACGCGATTGTCGGATACGCGCTTCTATACTACCTTTTGATCGGCTCGGCCGAGGTGAAGTTCCTTCGATACACGTTGCCCCTACTCCCGGCGCTTTGCGTCGGCGTAGCGATCCTGGCCGGTACGTTCCACGAACGGGACAAGTGGTCGAAGGCGGTGCCAGCCGCGATTATGTTGGCGATCGGATTGAACGTCGTGTCTCCAGGCGGCGCAGTCTCGCTGTTGCACTTCATGCGGATTCAGGATCCGCGCGACCGAATCGCAGAGTATGTTCGGCAAGTCCGTCAGCCGGGCGAAACGGTCGGGTTTGTAACGACTCCCTGGTTCTACACGCCGCCCCTCTTTCCGGACACCGGGCTTCCGGGAGAAAACGAGCGACTCGAACGGATGAAACAGTACGACCCGACGCTCGTCGTTCACGTACGCGACGAAAAGGTAGTACCCTGGGACGTCGGATTGCTACAGCAAGAGCGCCCTACGTACATCTGTATCAGCACGTTCGAATACATTGACTACCGACGGATCCAAGAACCCCATTTCGTGTCCTTCCTGGAACAGTTGCCGGAGGACTACGAACTCATAGCTTGGGCTTGGGGCGGGACGCTACAAGAGGACTCGCCGCCGGCTGCCACTCGCGAGGCGCTCGACAGCCTTTTCCTTGGGTCCGGTAGCGATCGGCGGTACCCTCTCACTCACGACATGATGTACATTCAACCTACCGTATGTGTGCTGAAGCGGAAAGCAAACTGAGCGAGACCATTGAATGGTTCCTCGACTACCTGGCGGTCGAGAAAGGCGCGAGTCGGCACACCCTCGACGCCTATCATCGAGATTTGATGCAGGCGGCAACCCTCTTGCGGAAAGCAGGGAAGAGCGATTGGTCGGAATACGACAGCTCCGACGCAGACGCCCTCTACGCCTGGCTCGCCTCGCGAGGTGCATCGCCTACGACAGTGAGGCGCAAACTCTCGTCCCTGCGCAGCTTCCTTCGTTTTCTGATACGCGAGGGAGTGGATACCAAGGGCACGTTGCCGGAACACTCGAGCGCCCGGCGGCCGAAGCGCTTGCCCAAAGCGCTCACTCATGCCGAGATCGAAGCGCTTCTTGCAGCGCCCGATACGACCAGTCCGGCGGGCCTTCGCGATCGGGCCATGCTCGAGACGCTCTACGGTTGCGGACTACGAGTCACGGAGTGCATCGGACTTGCGCCGTCGGACGTTCTGCCGGAACAGCAGGTCCTCCGCGTTCTTGGAAAGAGGAGCAAGGTCCGCCTCATCCCGGTGCCCGACGGGACGCTCGAATGGATTGAACGGTATCGGCGCGACGGGCGTCCCCGCCTCGTACGCCCCACTTCGCCCGCTGCGTTGTTCTTGAACCAACGGGGAGGGGCGCTCTCGCGTTCAGGCGTGTTTCGGATCCTGCAAGGCTATGCGAAACAGGCTGGAATTCGGAAGAAGTTCGGGCCGCACACGTTGCGGCATACTTACGCGGTTCACCTCGTACGGGCGGGAGCCGATCTGCGTTCGGTGCAAGAGCTGCTCGGCCACGAATCCGTCGCTACGACCGAGGTCTACACGTTTCTCGATTTTGAGACTCTTCGAGACAAGTACGTGCAGGCTCATCCGCGCGCCAAAGGCGAGCAGGGAAGCAACCAACGGAAATAGGCGCGCCTCTTGGTCGAAGGCGCGCCTACACCCCGACTGTCGGCGATTACTTGATTTCGACTTTGCCGCCGGCTTCCTCGATGGCAGCCTTGATCTTCTCGGCTTCCTCTTTCGAGACGCCTTCCTTGATCGGGCCGGGGGCTCCGTCCACGACATCCTTGGCTTCCTTGAGACCCAGACCGGTAACCTCGCGGACCGCCTTGATGACCTGGAGCTTGGCGCCACCCACTTCCGACAGGATGACGTCAAACGACGTCTTCTCTTCGGCTGCTGCGGCGTCGCCGCCACCAGCGGCTGCGGCACCCGGCATGACCGCCATCGCCGCCATGGGAGCGGCTGCGGTCACGTCGAACTTCTCTTCGAGCGCCTTCTTGAGCTCGCTGAGCTCCATCACCGACATGTTGGCGATCTTCTCTACGATTTCTTGTACTACTTCAGACATTGTTGTTACCTTCCTCTTCTTGAGATGGTTCGGCTGAGGCTTCCGAAGCCTCGACAGGCCCGCCACCGGCGGCGACCTTCTCTTCGATGGCTCCGATCACTCGGACCGGAGCGGCGATCATCTCGTTCAACACGCCGACGAGGTTGCTCATCGGCGCGGCAACGAGGCCCGCGATCATGGAGAGAAGTTCGTGCCGGCTTGGCAGCTTGGCGAGAGCTTCGACCTCATCCTTGGTGAAGACGCGCCCTTCAATGAGCGCACCCTTGATTTCAAGTTGCTTCTCTTTCTTGATGAAGTCTACGATTGCCTTGGCGACTGCGGGCTGCTCGCCGTGGATGAACGCCGTTGCCGTCGGGCCGTTGTGGAACTCCTCCGGCAGGGCGCTCACATCGTCGCCCATGGCGAGACGGAGCAGGGTGTTCTTGATTACATGGAACTCCGCTCCCGCCTCGCGCAGCGACTGGCGAAGCGTCTGCATTTGAGGAACGCTGAGGCCGCGGTAGTCGGTGAAAATCACGCCTACCGAGTTCTCATACCATTCCTTCGCTTGGGCAACCAGTTTCTCTTTTTGCGCTGTTGGCACGGTTGTTACTCCCTTTAAGTGATTTCAGGGGGCCCCGCAGACCAGCGCGGAGCCCCCTGAGCCAATTCGTCTCAAGGTGCGACCTCGCTCCTCGACCGGCAATATTAAGGGCAAATGCCCACCGGTTGTCTACGGAGACCGCCCAGAGTATGGCACATCGGAGGCTCTGCGTGTCAAATCGTCCGAAAGGGAGCCACAAAATCCGACACTTTTGGGCGGGTTCGGGGTCAAATCGAACAGGGAACCCAAGACGATGAGCGATATCTGGGACACGCTGGAAAACGAAGGCCACGGCGAGAGCCTCGAAGAGGAGATGTTCGCCTGGCTGTCCGCCTATATGGACGGCGAAACGACTCCGAAGGAGCGCCGGCTCGTGGAGGCCTATCTCCGCGAGGAGCCGGAGGCCGAGGCTGTGCTGCGGCTTCTCCAGGCAGCAGAGGCCGAACTCGCCGCCGAGAGCGTGGATCCGCCCCAGGGGCTTCGTGAAGCCATCCTCGCGCGGACCACGCGCAAGCCGAGCCTTCTGCCCAAGACGCTACGCTGGGCTGGAGGCCTTGCCACGGCTGGCGCCATGGCTGCCTTCCTGTACGCCGTCCTGCCCGATGGCACTCCACACCCGGCTGTAGACGGATCGGTGGCCTCGGTGGCAGTGTCGAGCGAGGAGCCAACTGTAGATCGCGCACTGGGCGGCGCGAGCGAGAGCATCGTTCCCGAGGCGGCCCCTCCGGCGAAGGCTGATGCCAACCCGGAGGCCGCGCTCCCGTCGAAGAAGGCGGAGCCTCGGCGCGTGGAGTTCAGGCCGTCAGCTTCGAAGACGTCCACGGCGCGAACCGACGAGCGTCGTGTCGAAACGCCGAACGAGCAGCCGACCTTCGTGCCGGCGTCTTCGCCGAGCCGGCCCGCGCCGGTCCCTGCCTCGTACGAACGTCTCCCTGCCGCCTACGCTTCGGAGGAGCCGGTTACGGTGCGAAGTGAACCGAAGCCATTGGATCCCGCCGCCATGCCTCCGGAGTCGGCGCCGCACCAAGACGTCACATCCAGCAACCGCCAAACGGACCAGGCGAGGACGTCTGGCGACCAACAGAAGGTTCTTCCTTCCGCTCGCCAGAAGCTGCGGGAATCGCTGCAAAAGGCGAATCAGGAGCGAGCTGCCCTGACCGACGACGAATTGAACGCGCCCCGAAAGCGCATATCCTCCAATTAGGGGAACAGGCCAACAATACTCTCTGTAGACTAAGGACAAGCGAAGGATGAAGCGAGGAAAGATTTGGGCAATGGCAGTGGCCGCCGTCTTGGCGGGCACTGCTGGCGCACAAAACCTCGCCGGCGCCTTTGACTCCACCGCGACGCCCCAAGAGAAGAAACTCGTCGGGAAGCCGGCGGTGGACCTGCTCCCCGGCAAGAAGACGGGGCTTGCCTATCCGCTCCGGTATCCGAACGTCGTTCCGGGAACCGTCAAGGTCTGGCTGATGGGCAAAGAGCTGCGGGAGAACGAGGACTTCCGGCTGGATTACGCGGCCGGCCTGCTGTACCTGCTCGTCCCAGTCCGGCCGAGCGACTCGATCCGGGTCCTCTATCGTCATGACCCCACCGCCAAGGAGAGCGCGAGCGGCGCCTCGATGTTGCCCATCTTCACCCTCAACTTTGGTCAGATGGGCTCCATGAAGATGCTGCTGGGCGCCACGGGTGTCAATCGAATGGCGGACGGCACCTTGATGCAATCGCACTCCGGCGGCATCCAGAACAACTTCAAGTTCGCAGGTTCCTCGCTCGAGGGCGTTTTCTTGGTGAGCAGCCAGGCCGCCCCCACGGTGGAAGCCGATTCTGCCTCACCCGACATGCGTCAGCCGAAGAAAGGAACCGAAGGCACCGACTCCCTTGTCATGCAGAGCCTCAAGACGGATGTCGGCAACGGATTCTCGCTCTCTGCGGACTTCCAAGATGTCGGCGAGAAGTTCGAGGGCTTTGGGATGCTTGGCGGCTCGGGCATGAAGCAGGATGAGATCAACCAGCTGCAGAAAGAAAAGGGCATCACGCGCTACGGCTTTGGCTTGAACGGCAAGTCCGGCCAGCTCTCCCTCGCCAACAGCTTCCGCACGATTGGCGACGGCAAGGGAAGAATTACTTGGCAGAACTATGGTGTAGAGGTTGGCGGTCTTTCGCTCCACTACAACGCGCGCAGCGTTGACGAGACCTTCTCCCGCTTCAAAGACATCGCGGAGCAAGATCGCGCCCAACTTCAGAAGGAGCGGGGCATTGACCGCCTCGACTTCGGTGGCTCCCTCGCGTTCGCTCCAAACGCGAAGTTCAGCTTCAACCAGAAAGAGATCACCGCGGATGGCGATGGGTTCTATCGTCGCGACCTCGGCCTCGATACGTCTTTCCTCAAGGTGCAGTACAGCCGACAAGAGATCTCCCAAGGGTTTGGTCGCGCGAAAGACCTTGCCGAGGGCGAACGGAACCAATGGCTGGCTGAACGCGGCTTCCGGCGCGAGGCGCTCTCGTTTGCCCTCCCGAAGAACGAGAAGGCGAGCCTACTCACCTTTTCCCAGAACCGAGTGCAGTACGGAGACTCGGCTGACTTCTCGTCGCGGGCCCTGGGCCTCGACTTTGGCAACGTTCGCGCACAATACTGGACGCGAGAGACGTCCAGCGACTTCAACCGACTTGACAACCTGACTCCGGACGAGAAGAAGCAGTACGTCGCGCAAACGCTCGCCATGTACGATGGCGCGAAGGCGCACAAGGACGATCCTCGATGGTTCGCGCGCGAAAACGGACTCAAACGGTCCTTCTTCCGCTTCGACGCCGGCCTCGGCGGCAAGAACGCTTTCTCGTTCCGCAACGTGGGAATCGAAGGGCAAAACGACGCCATCCAGTATCAGCAAATGAATCTCGACCTACGCGGTTGGTCGCTGGAGTATCGCAACCTTCACTTTGGTCAAGGATTCGATCGCGCCTTCGACCTACTCGACGCCGAGCGCAAGTTCTATGGCAACCAGCAGGGATTCTCCCGACAAGACCTCGCGTTGAACGGGACGCTGGGCAAGAGCAAACTCGCGCTGTCCTGGCTGGACGTGGAGGATGGCGACGCGAATCTTTCCCGGTTCAAGGCTGCCTACGAAATGCCCGGGCTGAAACTCTCGGGCGGCATCCGGAGCGTTTCGGACGACTTCACCCGCGCTCGAGACGTCAACGACGGAGAGAAGGACTTCCTCGCCCAACTCATCGGCTACAACCAGGTGGATC
>RFHN01000188.1 GCA_003695835.1 Armatimonadota bacterium | reverse complement strand
GTCCTTCGATCGCCGGTGGCGGCGGCCTTCTTTACCAGAACGATGGCGGCCAGCAGCGCAACATTTCACCGGGTGGCGGCGGCCAAGGTGCCTTGACGGATCCGGATATGCCCGGAGCGGGCGGACGCCAAGGTGGGCTTGCCGGCGGTGGTGGCCAACAAGGTCAAGGCCCGGCCGTTTTCGTTCGCCAGAAGGTCTACGCCAAGATGATCATCGAATCGTAGTAGACTCTGGCTGGAATGGCCCAGCCTTACCGTTACGAAGAACCAGAAGAGGGTGGCTTGGATCCGGAAGATCCGGAGAGTAAGAAGGCCACCCTCTTCGAGCATCTCGACGAGCTGCGGGCGCGCATCATGCGCTCGCTTGTCATGCTGTCCGTCGGATGGCTGATCGGCTGGTTCGTCGAAGAACCTGTCTACTTCCATCTTCGCGAGCTGCTGTTCGACCCGAACAATCTCCCAGAGGGAGTCAACGTCACCGAAGCGTTTCGTAACTTCGGCGATCCGTTTTTCCTGAAACTGAAGGTGAGCTTCGTCATCGGCGCCGTGATGTCCGCACCTTTCATCGTTCTCGAACTATGGGGATTCATCAAGCCTGCGCTTTATCCAAAGGAAAAGAAGGCATTCCGCGTCCTGGGTCCGACCAGCTTCGGCCTGTTCTTGATCGGCGCTCTCTTCGGCTATTTGATTCTGCGGCCGGCTTTCCACTGGTTCCTTGGATTCCTACTCGATTTTCCCGGCACGCAGTTGATCCAAGAACCCGGCGCGCTCGTTGTGTTCGTTCTCAAAATGCTTCTGGCCTTCGGTCTCGGCTTCCAGCTGCCGATCGTCGTTTGGTTCCTCGCCAAGGTGGAACTGATCACGAGTGAAGGGTTGATCAAGAACTGGAGGACGGCAGTGGTCGTGATCGTCGCCAGCGCAGCCATGCTCACGCCTGGAGGCGACTTCTTCAGCCTCGCCATGATGTCCGTGCCGATGCTGGTTCTCTACTTTGTAAGCATCGCTGCGGTCAAGGTAACGGAGAAGCGCCGCAAGAAAGAGCGCGCTGCGGAAGGATACTCCGAATGAGAGACGCCGGGATCGAGCTACGATCCCTCCAACGAATCGTAGCCGACGCTGGCGAAGTTACGGCTCTCGAGTGGAACCAGCGAAAGGCGGGCACGTTTTCGGCGGACCTCTCGCTTTTCGATCCCGAACTCGCCTCCGTGCTCCGCTCGCTGAGCGTCCCCTCTCTGTACTCGCACCAATACGAAGCGCTACGGCACGTCGCGGCGGGCCAGGATGTCGTCGTCACCTGCGGCACGGATAGCGGCAAAACGCTCTGCTACTTGCTGCCCACGATTCAAGCCCTGGCGAACGAACCGTCCGCCCGCGCCCTCTTCCTTTACCCAACCAAAGCCCTCGCACAGGACCAACTCCGCAAACTCGAGAAAGCCCTGCCCAGAGGACTCCACGCCGCCACGTATGACGGTGACACGCCAACTTCGGCGCGCTCGAAGATCCGGCAGCGCGCGCACGTCTTGCTCACCAACCCCGACATGCTCCATATCGGCATCCTGCCCAATCACTTCGCCTGGGCGCCGTTTCTGCGTAGCCTCCGCATCCTTGTGTTGGACGAGCTTCACTCCCTCCAGGGCGTGTTCGGGTCTCATGTCGCGCTCGTCCTTCGCCGATTGCTGCGTTTGACCAGCTACTACCGGAGCGAGCCGGTCATCATTGCGACGAGCGCTACCGTCGGAAACCCCACCCAACTCTTCTCGGCGCTCACCGGTCGTCAGCCGATCCTGATTGATCGAGATGGGGCGCCCAAGGGCGAGCGGACGCTGCTGGTCGTCAACCCGCCGGTCAATCCGCGCAGTGGCGAACGTCTCAGCCAGAACTATACAAGCGGCCTTATCCTTGCACGCTGTGTTCGTGAAGGTATACGCACCCTCGCGTTCTCCCAGTCTCGTCTCGCCGCTGAGCTACTTCTCGCCTACGCTCGACAGACCCTCCAAGAAGAAGGCGACCTCGCCGACGCCGTGGACAGTTATCGCGCCGGATACACGCCAGAGGAACGCCGGCAAATCGAGCGCAGGCTGTTCGCTGGAGAGCTGCTGGGATTGAGCTGTACGAGCGCCATGGAACTGGGTGTAGATGTGGGTGACGTCCAAGCCGTCCTCCTGAACGGGTACCCGGGCAGCACAAACAGCCTCGTACAGCGTGCGGGACGAGCAGGCCGAGGGGGCAAAGACTCCGTCGCGATTCTGGTGTTGGGAGACTCGCCGCTCGATCAGTACTACGCCAGGCACCCGCATGAGTTGATTACCGCCGAGCCGGAGTCCGTCTCTGTAAAGCCTGACAACGACACGATTCTCAAGCAGCACCTCTTGTGCGCCGCATGGGAGAGACCGATCGAAGACCGGGACACCCCATTCTTTCCCGATGCCGCGCCGCAGGCAATCGAAGAACTGCTCTCACAGGGCGCGCTCCGACCGCGCGCCACAGGTCTCTATCCCACTTCGCTCGATTCCCCCGCTGCCACCGTTAGCCTCCGATCCATCGGACACCAGTACCAAGTTCTCTTCGAGGGCAAGACGATCGCGACCGTCGAAGAGTGGCGCGCGCTCGAAGCGGCCTATGAGGGCGCCATCTATCTCCATCGAGGCGAGCCATTCGAAGTTCAAAAGTTGGATCCAGATACCTTCACCATCCACGTTGTTCCCTTCGAGGGCGACTATTACACACGGGCGAACATTGCCAGCACCGTGGAGACGATCAGGATCATGCGCGAGCGACCTGCGCCACCGCTCCAAGCCACTCTCGAACGTATTCGCGTCACTCGCCAGACGGTCGGTTACGAGAAACGCAGGCTCGCAGGCGACATGGTGCTCGGACGCTATGACCTCGACCTTCCGCCGCGCACGTGGGAAACGGAGGCGGTACACCTCATCCTTGATGAATCCTTGCAGCGGGGGATGCTGGAGGCCTCGTGGTCGCTTGGCGTCCATGCGCTCGAGCACATCCTGCTGGCGTTCTCCCCCGCGATTGCTGAATGCAATCGCAACGACCTGGGCTCCTCATGGCAGGTGAGCGGCGACGGCCACATCTACGTCTACGATTCCGTACCGGGAGGCATCGGCTTGGCTCAGATGTTGTACGAGCACATGGAGCGATGGATCCAGGTCTCACTGGAAGCGCTGCGTGTGTGCCCCTGCTCGGGCGGTTGCCCCTCCTGCATCCTCAGCGCACAGTGCTGGCAGTTGGATGAACACCGAGCGAAGGGCCCGGCGCTCGCGCTGGCGGATCGGTTGACCCGTCCCAGCACGAGCGCCTTCGACGATCTTTCTTAGCTGCAGCCGGTCGTCGCGCCGCAGGTTGTGCAGCGAAGGCAGGTTCCGCTTCGAACGAGCGTGAACGCCCCGCACTCCCCGCACGGATCGCCTTCATAGCCCAGACGACGCGCATTCTCGGCCGGATCCAACTCCGCTCCATTCGAGACTCTCTTCACCGGCCCTCTTGCCCGAACGACCTCGCGCGGGGCCTTGAAGCCCTTGCTCGTGTGATCTTCGCGCGTTTGGCCTGGGACCGGAGCTCCACCCAGATCCTCTTTCACGACCTCTTCCTCGACGAACTCGAGCGCGGAGTCGCTGGATCGAGGTACGCCCGCACCGGACTCGGCTTCCTCGTTGCCGATCGTGTCGCTCCGAAGGTCTTCCGGCGTTACCTGCATGAAGTCCGTCCGACCCAGGTAGGTAACCGCCAGCTCGCGGAAGATATAGTCAATGACCGACGTCGCCATCTTGATGTGGTCGTTGCCTTGGACGATACCGTTCGGTTCGAATCGGGTGAACACGAACGCCTCGACGTACTCTTCGAGCGGCACACCGTACTGCAAACCGAGCGACACCGCGATCGCGAAACAGTTCATGAGGCTTCGGAACGCAGCCCCCTCGCGATGCATGTCAATGAAGATCTCTCCGAGCGACCCGTCTTCGTACTCGCCGGTGCGAAGATACACCTTGTGTCCTCCGACGCGGGCCTTCTGCGTGTAGCCCCGGCGCCGGCTCGGCAAGAGGTGGCGCTTGGCGATGTATCGGTAGACGAGTTTCTGAACCGTCTTGCCGACCGGATCCTCTGCAGGAATCGCTTCGAGGACTTTCGCAGAGTCGTCGGCAGCCGTACTCAGC
>RFHN01000187.1 GCA_003695835.1 Armatimonadota bacterium | reverse complement strand
GTCCAATTCAGACCGGCGAATCTGTCCAACTTAGAACCGGCGATGAGAACTTCGCCGACCACTGGGGCTTCGAGGTCATGGCCTGTCCACCGTATTGGCCCCGGGAGAAGGGCAAGGTCGAGCGGGCGATCGGCTACATCCAGCGCAGCTTCCTCGAAGGGCGGGAATTCCGCGACCTCGACGCTCTCAACGCCCAGCTCAGCGTGTGGCTGGCCGACGTCGCCAACGTGCGGCGGCACGGGACGCTGCGGGACCGGCCGGTCGATCGTTTCGCTGCGGATCAGACAGGGATGCGTCCCGTCGCAGGACGTGCGGCGTGCGTCGCCGCCGAGGTGACGCAGCGCCACGTGGAAGAGCCTGGTCGATCATTGCCCGACCCGCGCTCGGCGTGAACTCAAGCGGGACTAGAACCCCATCGTCCGAGCGAACGACGGCTTAGCGCACCGCGAGGCATACGCGGCGTTCGTGGCCAAGTCAACCACGCTCTGACCTCCCGTCGCCCGAGGCCTTGAAGAGGCGGGCGACCAGTTGTTGTCCTTCGTACAGCTACCCGAAGCGATGTGGAAGGGTCTGCGATCCACGAACAGCACCGAGAACCTCACCCGGGAATTCCGCCGCAAGACGAAGACACACGGCTCGCTTTCGACCGCCGACGCCGGCCTCAACCTTCTCTACGGCCTGGCAGCCTACGCTCAGATTACGCTTCCACGGGTTACCGGCACAAGCACGTCACCGAGTCGGTGGACCGCGCTAGGCCGCGGCAGCGTGATCGAGTATGAGACTCATGCGGAGCATGCATTCAGCTTTTCCACGACAAGTGGGACGGATCCGCCTGATGACGTGAAGAAAGTGTTAGACCCGCATTTCTCGACAAAGAGAGACGGACTCACCACAGCGCGGGGCATCGCCCTCACAAACGCCACGACAATCGTTCCGGCGCGGGGCGGCGAGATAGAGCTCGAGTCCGAAGAAGGAAAAGAAACCACCTTCCGAATCTACTTACCGCTCACGAGAAGCGACGAGCGACATCGATCCGGTGGAGATAAAAGGACACCGCGTCGAAGAGCTGTTCTATTGTCAGGTCGGTCTTCTGGAGATACTCCATGTTCCCACCTGTGTGTCGCATCTTCCTGTGCTCTTCCTCAGTCTTGTACTCCGAGAGTACCATGACGCCGACGTCTTCTGGCATGCCCCGAGTCACCTCTGCACCATCCATGTGTGGCATCTTCACATCAGCTACCAACAGGTCGACCTTGTTGGCGTCCATGAGCTTGAGCGCTTGCTGGCCAGCGTATTCTCCAGATGCGACAAGTGAGTTGATGCTGACTGCGTGGCTGTAATCGCTGTGTGCGCGTGTCACCTTCTCGAACATATGGGCGTATTGCGGGGCGAGCGCCGCGCCCTCCTCACCGTGTCCGTCCATCCAGAGCACTGTGAAGTCTCGTTTTCTGCGACGGCCAGGGGCCGCTTGGTAGCGGGCCGCAATCTCCGCTGCGCGTTCATCACCGAGGAACTCTGCCTTCGTCGCTTGCAAATTCTCGTAGACTGCGCCGGGCACATACTCTTCCTGGAAAAATTTTAGGGCTGCAGGGACAGCTGTTGTGCCGTAGATTGGAGACAGCTCGACGAGAGCCCGGTTCATGTCGATGAATCGCTGCGCGAACGCCACCGATTTCGCCCGATCTTCATGGCGCAACACGTTCACGCTGTGTGTGAACTCCTCCATCATGAGGCCATACGCCCGGTTCATCCGTGTATCCGCCTTTCGGGCGAGGCGGACGAATGCCAAGTCCAAATCCTGAATCTCGGTCACTAAGTCCTTCGTCGGCGAAGCAATGAAGCTCCTGATGTCCTGGCCCATTGAGGCCAGATGGTGTTCCACAAGTGTTGAGGCGACGACGCCGAACTGCTTAAGTAACTCGTGCTCGTCAAACAACGAGCCCTGTTCCCTTGCAACGGCGACCGCCTCGCGGGTCTTTGCCCACATTGAATATCCAATCCATGGATTGTCCTTGACATCACCGACCGTCGCCTGGAACAAGCCTGACAGCACGTTCGATCCGTTCATAATCGCCTTATGAAACCGCATCTTCCGATAATCTTCCGCGGACGCTGCAACGACGAATTGCTGGGGAGCGAAGAATAGGTTGTTGACGCTCGAGCGCAGATGCGGGCTCAGCTCTCTCCCATCCCACACGCCGTAACTCACCGATTTCAATCCTGACCTAACTGTCGGCACCTCTCCTGAGTTATCGACGCTCGACATTCCCGTCACAACACCACCAACAATGTTTTCGATGAGTGCCTCATAGCCGTGTTGCCGCAATGACTCCGCGAGGCGGCCCTCAGGGTGCACCCCGTTTTGCACCATGAGAAGCGACGGATTTGCATGGGCGAGTTTCCCCATGTAATCCTTGACAATACCGTCAAGAGCGGGCGTTTTCGAGGCAGTGATGACCATACCGCCCGTTGCGATATCCAGTCCCTCGAAGTCGTCGTCACTATATACTAAGAGCCGTTCCCCCACATCAAAGTGTGACACGTCATTAGGGGCGGTTCGGACGGGGATATTTACTCCCCGCTCTCTAATCCGGTCCATAGACCGTTTGCGGCCGACGAGCGCCACAGTCTTTCCATCCTGCAATGCGTACCCCGCGAAGGTGAGTCCAATCGCCCCCGCGCCCAGGACCACCACGTCTGGCTTCTTCCTCCCTGGTCGCTGGGAAACGAGTTTCCGGACGGGGTACACGCCGTGGTGAGGGCTCGTCATACCATCCATGCTTTTCCCTGTCGACAGATTATGCACGACTTTGTGCGTGGCGAGGTGGCGTCGTGCATAGGCAAGGTCACTCTCCCGCTCCGTGAACACCGCCGTCACAGTTGACTTCCGCGCCCGTGTGTGCTCGACAGCTTTATTCGCAAGCCGAACGGCGTCCTCTATCGTTCCCGTGTATGGAATGATCGCGAGGGTCGGGCCTGGCAGTTCACTCAGGACGAAGTCAGAAGCGTTAGATGGGTCCTCGACAACGAGCAAGCCCATGGATTCTTCGCCAAAGTCATGGTAGATAATGCTCACTTCACTGAGGCCAAAGGGCTCATCAACTCGCGAACGCGCCCGAATTTCCGCGACAGCCTCGCGGCCAATAAGGCCAATGTTTGTCTGCGGGTCGAGTGGATCGCCATGTTTTAGCCGCCGCGCCTCACCCACTACATAGTTCGCGAACTCTCTGACGCGTTCTGCAGGAACATACACCTTGCCTGCGTTGATACATTCAGCACCTTTGTTCATCGTGGCTGCGTGCACAACCTCGATAGCAGCTCTGCGGAGGTGAGCGTCAGGAGCAATGATGCTCGCACTATTGCCTGTGGTGAATTCGATGATGACCTTCTCGGAGCGGTAGTCACGCACCACGCGCCCAACACCATCCCGCACCACACAGATTTCTTCGACTGTACTGTCACTGCCAATAAGGACAACGTTTTTGGCGCTATCGAGAAGGTGCTGCGTGATTTGCTCCTGGTGGCGTGGCCAGTACACGAGGTGGAAGTGGTCCTCGAGGCCGACGGAAGGCAGGGCTCGTACGAACTCGGTTGCGCTTATCGCCTCGAGTGTACTCGGGCGCATCACAGTAGGATTCTTCGCGAGGAGAGCATTTACTCCAATGTAGCCGGCGAGTGCGACCTCATCGCCCGCGAGGATGATTCCCGTCATTCCCGTCGGTGCGTACTCAACTGCCTGTCCGCTAATCTCCTCAGGGAGAACTCTTGCGCGGAAAGAGTCGATATCGGCCATCCATCCCCTGAGATTGTCGAGGCTTGCGCGCACATACGAGATGGGACTGCCAGTCATACGTGCGATGAGTTCTTGTTTTTCAGGCTCTATAAGGTAGGTCTCACTCAGGCGCTTGATGGCCTCACTCACGACGTGGTCGGGCGTATTACGGAGCTTCTCGGCAACACTCCC
>RFHN01000186.1 GCA_003695835.1 Armatimonadota bacterium | reverse complement strand
CGCGTTCGCGAACGGAGTGTGGTCTCCGCCGCGACCGAAGCGATCGCGCCGGAAGACGAGTTTGATTCCGAACCAGTCTGATGTCTCCCGGGAATCCATTGGCCCGAGCCGGACGCCGCTGTGAGGCACCTTCTCCCGAGTAATCCACTCGATAAACCGAGCCAACTCGCGGCTCTGGTGCTCCTCGCTCTCTTCGCTAAACACCCGAACGCGTGTCGGATCCGATTGCCCGTTCTTGTTGGACGAAGACCCGACGGTGTCGTTGTTGAGCAGCGCATCAATCTTCCAGCCCTCTTCTTTCGCCCGTTGCGCCAGAGCGGTGGCGCCGAGCAAGCCCTGCTCCTCGCCCGTGAACCCGACGAACACGAGGGTGTGCTTCCATTTCCGCCGGGACATGACGCGGGCCAGTTCGAGGGCGAGGGCGGTTCCGGACGCATCGTCGTTCGCGCCCGGCGCGCGCGCAGTCAGGGGATCCCCTTGAAGGTTTAACGAGTCGAGATGGCCCCCTACGAGGATGATTCGATCGTCCTCTCCCGGGAGTTTCGCAATCACCTGTACGACCTCTTTCGTTTCCGGAACTCGCCGGCTCTGCTGGATCGTGTAGCGCATCAGTTCGACTTGCATTCCGGGAATCGAGCGATACTGGTCCGCCAACCACTCCGCCGCCTCCGTGAGCGTCGGGGAGTTCGTGTTCCTCGTCGGAAAGGATGCGAGCGTTTCGACTGTACTCTTCAGGCGCTCCGGACTCACGAGCGCGACGAGATCCGCGTACGGGTACTGCAAGGACACAGCCATGAGTAACGCAAGCATACCGCTTACGATACCCTCTATCCCGAACCCTCGACGACCTCGGTATCCGGATGAAAGTCGGCCCAAGCGAACCAATACGATCGGATGGCCGGCAAGAGCCGTGCGTTGCCGATATGAGTACGCTGGCCTGTTCGAGTAACCAATTCCAGCCCCTCGATTCGAACGATCGGGTCGTCCGCCTGGACGCGGACAGCGCCCAAAGCCCCCGAATCCGGATCGTAGAAGGCGGCGATCCGATCCTTGCCTACGTCGAAGACGACGACGCGCTTCTCTTCCAAAACCTTGAGCGGCACCGCTACCGCCTTCTTGTCAACGAGGATGCCGAGCACAAAAGACTTCGGCGGAAGACGACTGTCTTGGTTCTTCGTGGGTCTTATGCCCGTACGATTCGGATCGTTGAAATACCCCTCATACGGCGAACGCTCCGCGTACGCTTTTCCGTTGACCACGAGGACCTTGGTGTTCGGATGCTGCTTGATCCAATCTTTCCACGCGACGCGCGGCACGGCCTGGAGCATCTCGAGGCGCTCGCCCTTTAGCTCTCCCTCGATGGCTTCGCCCGTGTAATGGCTCCACAGCGTGTCCGTTTCTCGGTCGTACATCACCAACGCGTTTCTCCAGAGCATCCCGCTCACGCCGAAGTGAAGCTCTCGGCCCTTGACTTCCCTGCCATACACGATGGCAGTTCCGCAAAGGGGTCACCATGTCACGGCGAACTTTACGCCGTTGATTTCATCGTTGACGATCTCATGCGCATCGAGAAGTGTCAACGAGTATGCGCGAGCCTCCTCACCGATCACGACGCCGATGACCGGAGTGTCCGGCGGGAGGTTCAGGGACTTCCCCTCTGCGAACGTGGGCGCAAAAATGGCCGGGATCGCGTCCTTCGGCAGTACTCGCTCAGGACGATCCGCGGCCTGTTCTTCCGAACCCTGACCCGCATCGCAACCGACGACGAGAAGGCTGGAGAGAGCGAGAACAGCAGTGATGCAGGGTGTCATCCTAACCGGAGTACGAAGGCCCACACAGGCCCGTTCCATTCGGACTATACTGTTTGTATGCGAGCGAACACAATTCTGGGAATCCTCGCCCTCTCCGTGGCGCTCTTCGCGGCCCAGGGAGATGGCTTTCGCAGGGAGCGCGGCAACGAAGAGACGAACGCGCTCAAGGACGCTCTCGAGGGAAAGGCGCCGCCACCCATCGTGGCGACGGAGTGGTTGAACTGGAAGGGCGATCCTCCAACGTGGGAGAAGCTCAAGGGCAAGGTGGTCATCCTCGAATTCTGGGCCCAATGGTGAGGGCCGTGCAAGGCGTCCGTGCCGCACCTCAAGGAGCTGTACGGACGCTACAAGGACCAAGGCTTGGTCCTCCTCGCGGTTCACTCCGACCCGGACGTTGCAAAGATGAAAGCCGTCGTCCAAGAGCTAATGATTGACTATCCGGTTGCCCAGGATGGCGAGCGCAAAACGATGAAGGCCTACCATGGCGATTCCTTTCCGGACTACTATCTCATTGACCGTTCGGGCAAGGTGCGCTTCGCCGACCTTGCGAACGCGGATTTGGACAAGGCCGTCGAGGCATTGCTGAAGGAATCCCCGTAGGCGAGAAACTGGATCCTTAAAGTGCGAGTGGCTGCCAAACGGCAGCCACTCGATGGTTT
The DNA here is from genome assembly GCA_003695835.1 of Armatimonadota bacterium. Classification (GTDB taxonomy): domain Bacteria; phylum Armatimonadota; class Fimbriimonadia; order Fimbriimonadales; family ATM1; genus J051. The sequence continues at coordinate 1,857 of RFHN01000186.1, read as the reverse complement.
GAGAAGGTGGTAGCTTGCGCTCCTACTTCTTCCTCTTGGCGCTCTTCTTGGCGCGTGCCTTCTTCGCTTTGGCTTCAGCCTCAGCCTTCTGGCGCTGGAGCACCACTCCGCGCCCACGCTTCGCCGGCGGTCGCGGAGGAAGGTTCTCGCGAGACTCGCGCATCACCCAGTGCGGGGTGTAGCTCGGGCTGGACTCTCGCGCCTTCTGCCCAAACAGGACCTTGTTGTAGAAGCCCTGCACAGGCGGAGACTTGATGGCGAGTTCCGGATCCATGCCGGTGCGGATGCGCTGTACCAGCGTGTAGTAGCTGACTTTGCAGCGACGATCCTGCGCCCAACGGCGGATGTTCTTCGTCTCGCCGAACGCGGTCACGAGGATGCAGTTCCGGTTGCCCGGAGCCTGATAAGGCGGAGAGGTGATGGCATCCTCGGGCTTCATGCCAGCCCGCAGACGCGCACGGAGCGTAGCAAGCGTCACTTTGCAGCGCTTGTCGCGAACCCAGTTGGAAAGGCTCTTCTCCTCGCCAAACGCCTTGACGAGCTTCGGCGGTCGGCCGCGTCCGTTTCGGCTCGGCTGCTTCGCTGCAGTCGCCCGCGCCTTGGTCTTCGCCGCGGTCTTTTTCGCACCGGCGCTCTTCGTCATGCTCTTCCTTGAAGACTTCTTCGTGTTTCTCATTTCTTGGTTTCTTTCTCCTCTTGATTGGTTTGAGTTGTCGGGAACAGACATCCTGGCGTTCCCGAAAGCATCGTAAGTGGAATGCGGCAGTATAGTACCCACCCCCGCAAGCGTATGTCAAGTTTTCACGAAAAGAATCTCTCCACGTTCCGAGGATTGTTAAGCCTTTCGCAAACCTGGTCTATTTCCCAGGAAAAAGTGGAACCAACGGCCCCCCCAATTGCGGTCTAATACGTGAAGGGGAGGAATTCCGTACTATGAAAACGACAACTACAACGATTGCACTGGTGCTGGGGATGGTCGCCGCTGTGGCTCCCGCCACAACGAAAGCCGCCATCCAGTATGACTTTTCAATCCTCGTCACGGGCGATCCGCCGCAAGGTACCAGCCCGTTCGCCACCCTGATCATTCAGGACGCCGGCACCGACACGGTTGACATGACCTTGACGCACAACGCTGGATCCGCGTCGGGTCAGTTCTTGACCAAACTGCTCCTCAACATCGAGCCGTTTCCGTCGGGACTCAACCTGACGCACAGCAGCTCGAAGATCACAGGCTTTGGTTTCGGGCTGGACGCGTTCAATGACGCCTCTGGGCGGTTCGACATGTTTGTCGACTTTGAGACTTCCAATCGGAACGGTGGCGCGGACCGACTGAAGCCAGGCGAGTCCGTCACCTGGCAGGTGAGCGCTCCCGGCCTGGACGAAAATGACTTCGTCGCCCTCTCGCAGGGGAACTTGAACGTGCCAGCGCTGCTGCACTTGCAGGGGATTCCCGGCGGCGGCTCGGCGAAACTGGCGCCTGTGCCGGAGCCCGCTTCCCTGCTCGCGCTGCTTGCTGGAGTGGGGGCCGTGGCGGCTCGACGAAGAAAGCGGTAGACGCAGCGATACAACGGCAAAGGGGCTGTCGAGCGACAGCCCCTTTCTTCGTGATGTCGGATCTTTACGACTCGATGCGGTACTCCATCTTCCACTCCGTGTTCGCCTTTTGTCCGTTGACCTCAGCGTACGGATAGATGAAGTAGTTCAGCCGGCCGTTCTTGGCGGCCGGTACGAGCTGGATGTCCCGACCGCGGGAGATCGCGACCGCGCTGCGATGGAGCTCAAGATTTCCGAATAGGCGCTGTGCCACTTCCGGGTGCTTGGCATCGTTCCACCGGATCGCGTCGGAAGCGTCTACGG
>RFHN01000185.1 GCA_003695835.1 Armatimonadota bacterium | reverse complement strand
CTTCACCCGCGCGCGGGACGTCAACGACGGCGAAAAGGACTTCCTCGCCCAACTTATCGGCTACAACCAGGTGGATCTTCAATACGAGATCGGCCTGATTCCGAGGCTGCGCCTCTCCGGCCAACTCTACGATTCCGACAACGGGGACGAGCGGCTCAAGCGTTCGCGCAACAACCATCTTGTGAGCTGGCAGATTGACAAGAACACCGAGCTGCAGTACCGCGTCTCGGGTCACCACTTCCAGGGCTTCTCGGGAGATCTCTTCGTCAATCAGCTGAATGCCCTTTCGGCGAAGCGGAACTTCGGCAAGTGGGGAACCCTTTCGGTTGTGAATGAATCCGAGACGTTCCGCGGCTCCGACAACCAGCGACCGGACCGCAAGACGCAAGGGCTTCGCTACGAGAATCAGATCACCAAGAGCCTCAAACTCAGCACGGAGCAGTTCCGCACAGACTATAGCGACGGCGGTTATGAGAACGTCTCTGCGTACGGCGCAGCCTGGCAGATCACGCCTCGCCTGGGCATCAGCCTCAAGGACGTCCACGTGGACCGCGACGAGGCGAAGAATACGCAACGTTTCCTCGACTACGGCGTTTCGTACGATTTCGGCAAGGGAGTCAAGATTGGCTACACCTTCCATCGCGAGCTCAACTCGCAGGGCGGCGGCAAGCGGAACTATCGCTACGAAATGAGCGAGGGCGAGTTCGGCGGCTTCAAAGCGGGCGGTTCCTACGACGAGAAGCGGATTGACAACCAGCGTACCACGGCGTTGGGCGGCTTCCATATCAGCAACACCAAGCCATTCGATTTGGGCATCCTGAAGGACGTTCGGATGTCGTTCGGATACGACAGCCACACCGACCAGTCCCTCTGGAAGAAGGAGACGAAGCTCGCGTCGTTCGGAGCCAGCCTGTTCGGGACGCGCGTGGAGATGTCCTACGATCAACTCATGCTGCCGTCGCAAGAGCGCGCCTACGACAGAACGTACAAGTGGATCTACGACCCAAGCGGCAAGAAGCCGCTGCAGGCCAGCCTTGTGTACAAGTCGAGGGCGCTTCCGGGCGGCGATTCGATCATCGTCCGGGACTATGACGTTTCGTACAAGCTGAACGATCGTCTGAAGCTCAACCTCACGACCGAGACCTTCCCGGAGAAGGAAAAGAAGGATGCGCCGTTCGGCTCGATCCTTCAACCCACTCGGTCCCGCACCTATGGCGTGGATTGGAAGATCAACGACGCCAGCGCGCTTACGGTAGCGTACTCCGAGATCATGGATCTTGCGAAGCGGAACCTCGTACGCCGATCCACGGGCGAGCTGACCCTCTTCGCAGACACCGGCAGTCCGCTGCGCCTCACCTACGGTATGGATCAGAGCGACCGGAACGGCAATCGCCAAACCCGGTTCCTCTATCAACTGTCCTTCGACCAGCAGCCTGGACCCAATCAGACCTTGTCGTTCCTCATCGGCAACATTGACTGGGACGACGGCAAGCCGAACAACGAGCTGTGGAATCGCTGGGATATCCGGATCGACTACCAACTGCGGTTTTAGCTCGACCTATTCAGGCCCGCCGATCTGCGACCACGGCACTTCCCGATAGCTCTCGGCAACCGTGCTCGGCATCTCGAAGCGCTTCGCGGGATTGGACGCTTGCTTGGACGAGTTGACGACCCTGCCTTCGATGTGGGAAAGCGTTCGTTCACCGTCTACGATGTCCACGTCAAACTTTGCGAGAAGCCAACTGTCCGCATGGAACCACTCCGTCACGGTGACCGTCGCGCCCGTGTCGGTGCGCACCGCCTTGGACCGAATGCGGCGATAACCCTCCTCCTTCTGATCTTCGATGACCTTCAGGGGAGGATTCGACTGAAACGTCAGGTCGTAGCCATCGAGGAAGTTGAAGTGAAACGAGTTGGCGGGGATCGCCTTGGCGTCCACGGGCTTCCAGGGATCTGAGTACGCCGGGTTCGGGCCCTGGAGGACGGCATAGGCCCGCCGCTCGTGAGAGACGATCCATCGGCGCTGACCGTCGTATCCGCTCTCCAAAAGGAACGTCGTGCCCTTGCGCAGCGAGATACGATACTTCTCCTTCGCCAAGTATCGGTCCAGGAAGAACGAGTCCTCGCCCTCTTCGTCAAGGATTCGAACGGACCATGTTTCGTAATAGTCCTCGAGCGCTCGGTACGCCGCGTGCTTCGCCTTTGCGACTTCATCCCAAGTGATGGGGGCTTGGAGCGCGTAGAGGTGGAGCAGGAAGATCGTCATCACGAAAAAGATACGATGGGCGCTGCGCAAACAGCGCCCATCGCGCAGAGTTTAGATGTCGAAGTAGAGATAGAACTCGTGCGGATGCGGGCGCAGCAGCACGGCCTCCACCTCGTTCTTCATCTTGTAGTCAATGTAGTACTCGATGAGGTCCTGCGTGAACACATCTCCCTTCATCAGCCAGTCGTGGTCCTCTGCGAGAGCGTTGAGGGCGCTCTCGAGGGTGTGCGGCGTTTGAGGGATGTTCTTCCGCTCGAGCGGCGGGAGATCGTACAGGTCCTTGTCGATGGGATCAGGCGGCTCGATTCGGTTCTCGATTCCGTCCAGGCCGGCCATCAGGATGGCGGCGAAGGCAAGGTACGGATTGCACGAAGGGTCCGGAGCGCGGAACTCGATCCGCTTCGACTTCGGGCTCTTGCTGTACATCGGGATCCGCACGCATGCCGAACGGTTGCGCTGGCTGTAGACGAGGTTGATCGGAGCCTCGTAGCCGGGCACCAACCGCCGGTAGCTGTTCGTCGTCGGGTTCGTGAACGCGAGCAGCGCCGCCGCGTGCTTGAGGATGCCTCCGACGTACCATCGCGCGGCGTCGCTCAGTCCGGCGTAGCCCGCTTCGTCGTACATCAGGTTCTCCCCGTTCTTCCAGAGACTGCTGTGAACGTGCATGCCGCTTCCGTTGTCTCCGAAGAGGGGCTTGGGCATGAACGTGGCGGTCATGTTGAACTCGAACGCCGTGTTCTTGACGATGTACTTGTACTTTTGAAGTTTGTCGGCGACCCTGACGAGTTCGTCGAAGCGCATGTCAATCTCGCATTGACCCGCGCCACCGACTTCGTGGTGGTGAACCTCGACCTCGATGCCGGCGTTCATCAGGTTCAGTACCATCTCGGTGCGCACGTCCTGAAGCCGGTCGCTCGGCGGACACGGGAAGTAGCCGCCCTTCGGGCGCAAGGTGTAGCCGAGGTTATCCGTGCTCTTCGATGAATTCCACGCCCCCTCTTGGCTGTCGAGGCGGTAACCGGCCGCGTGGCCTTCCGAGCGATACTCGACGTGGTCGAAGAGGAAGAACTCGGCCTCAGGGCCGAAGTAGGCGGTATCGGCGATGCCGGTTTGCCGCAGATACTGTTCGGCCTTCTGCGCCACGTAGCGCGCGTCGCGGGTGTAGGGCTCGCGGGTCAGCGGATCCTCCACGTTACAGATGAGTACCGCGGTCGGCACCTCGGTGAACGGATCCATGAAGATCGTCGAAGAGTCCGGAACGAGAAGCATGTCGGACTCGTTGATGGACTGGAATCCTCGGATGCTCGATCCGTCGAAGCCGATGCCTTCGAGGAAGAGGTCCTCGGTCAGCATCGAGATCGGCATCGAGAAGTGTTGCCAAGTCCCGGGAAGGTCGGTAAACCGAAAGTCCACCATCACCGCATCGTGCTCTTGCGCGAATTGGACTGCGTCTTTCGGGCTCATGCCAGTGGGGTCGTTCGTCATGGTGCTGCTCATGGTTGGTTCGTGTTCTCCTCCTGAAGAGATCGGCTGCGACGGAGAGGGGGTTCCGTCAGAATCGCACCCCCCAAAGAGACAGGGACGCCGAGCCTCTCCGGCGTCCCTGCGGAAATCGGTTCGTTTCTGGCGGGTCCTCCCCGTGGCCTCACGGGACTATAGGATACCCGATTTGCCAATGATGTCAACCCCCACCGCCGCTGCGCGCGATCGGGTCTGTTCGCATCCCGCTCGGTCGCTTCGACGCTGGCACGTTTGGGATTCTCCAGCGTCCAAACTGAGTAAGATAGGTAGGGCAAGACGGGCGTCGGCTCACACGATATGGATAGGCAAAAGGTTCTTCGGCAAGCGCAATCGTTACTCGACAAGGGAGAAACCGACGCCGCGATCGGTCTTTTGCGGCAATACCTCAAGAAATACGGAAACGACATCCAGGCGAACGCGCTCATCGGACGCGCCTACGAGAGGATCGGCGCTTTGTCCCTCGCGGAAGAGCACCTGGCCGTCAGCTTAGCGGCGGACGATTCGCAGTACGATGTCGCCATGGAGCTGATTGACGTTCGCATGCGCCTGCGCAAATTCGAGGAGGCGTTGCCCGTTGCCGAGAGACTCTATCGCTTTCACCCGAATGACGACGTCCTTCGCGTCCGGCTGGAATCCATCCGAGAGAACGTCGAGCGGCCGGCCGTCGGTTGGGAGCGCGATGAGAACAAGCCCAAAGTGGATATCGAGTTCACCGGCGAGTGAGCCACGGAGGAAATCTTAACCAAATCTTAACATAAACGGGGGGGGGTACGGTAAACTAATACCATGAGGTTGGTCCGGCAATTCCGAATGTCCCGTCTGGAGCGCGACGCGCTAGCTTATCTGGTTCTCCTGACAGGGATCGTGGCTTTATTCCTCGCTCTCATGCGGCTTTATCGGCCAGATATCGCGTTGCCCGTCCATTCCGGGACTGAACTCGGAGCCCACCCCGCGTTCGAATTGCCAAAAGGCGCCCGCCTGAGCGTGCCGACGGTGGATAGTTTTGGACGGCCGATCAGAAGGCAAGGCCAGTTCTTAGTTGTACCGCTCGCCTGTGGCGCATGCTTCGATCCACAAGCCTTTCGTAGGTCGCTACCCGCCGTCGAGTCAAGTATTGTGGTCGTGATCCATTCTCGTCTCGAGGACGTGCCCAAGGCACTGGTTGGAGACGAGCGCCTACGGATTCTTGCGGGACGGGATGCTTCGGATCCCTCGTTCTCCCAATTGAGAACTGGCGTGGCGGTCTGGCTGGCGCGAGACGGTTCTTTCGTTGATGTGGCGCGACCGGGGGAGCGCTTGGCCTCGTTTGTTCGGAGGATGCAGCGATGAGAAGACAATCAGCCTTGACCCTTGTCGAATCGCTGGTCGTATTGGCGATTATCGCGATTGTGGCGGTGCTCCTGACTCCCGTATTCCTCAGGGCCAAGGACGCTGCTAAGGTTCGGACGTCCGTCTCCGGCCTGCGTCAGATGTGGACCGCGCTCGAGCTGTACCGGAACGATTGGGGAGGGGCAGACGTCTTTGACGGTCCTTCAGCGTACTACCGCTTGGGGCTGCCCGAACCCAGCGAAGGGGACGTCTTCGCGCCCTACGGCGTAACACCGGCGCTTTGGCAGTCCCCTTGTGGCGCCGATCCGACTATCTTCTCCACCGGGCCGACCTTTGTGCGAGGGTGGTACTCCTTCGCGCCGCATTTCTTCAGTCCATCCGCCATGTCGTCCATCGGAAATGCAACCACATATGGTAACTATATCCAAACATATCGCCAAAACTTGGTGACGTTCTTGGATCCCTATTGCAACCCCGCCGGCACCTCCATGATGAGCGCCCGCACGAAGAAGCGAGGGCTTTCGGTGCTATTGTCGGGGCAAGCGCTGAATCGGCGGAAAGAAGGCAACGCCTTCTTCCTGCAGTGGTGGTCGGACCCACCGAACTAAGACACGACAAGAAACGGGAGGTACCAATGATGAAACTCCAACGAATGATGAATCGAAATCTACGCCGAGCACTTGAGGAGACACGCCGTATCGTAGGTCCAGCGTTTCTGGGTGCGGCCATTGCATTTGCTGTGGCCGCTATACCAACGCAATCGAATAGCCAACTGCCTCGCCCGTGCCAAGGAGTACTTGAGCCTCCTGAAGATCCAACCTGCGTCGACAGCGGCCAATGCCATGGCACCGCAACGTCTCCGTGTGGTGGCGACCACTACGGCGCGAAGTTCCGATACTGCTGCGTTGAGACAAGCCCTATCCAGTGCGACCAGGTGGTTGGCCGCTGGAAGTGTTGTCCAACCGGTTGGACAAAGGAGTGCCGCCTGTACGCCAGTGCCGGTTCGACCTGCGGAACGGACGGCCATTGCTACGGTCTCTGATGAATGCTTCGAAAAGAAAATACCTGATTTTGATTGGAATCGCGTGTCTGGCCGTGATCCTCGCTCTGGTTCTCCGGCGGGAGGAAACTCTCGAGG